>NZ_VMBJ01000001.1:41274-310073 GCF_010608305.1 Stenotrophomonas sp. AS012628
TACCGATGCCAGTAGCGCAACCACGCTCTCCTCGGCCAACTCCTATACCGATACGAAGTCCGCGCAGGCGGTGACGACGGCCAATGCCTACACCGACCAGCGCCTGGCGCAGTTCGCGCTGGACAACAACGGGCTGAAGCAGGAGATGGAACGCCGCCTGCGTCATCAGGACCAGCGGATCGATCGCATGGGCGCGATGAGCTCGGCGATGTTGAACATGGCCATCAACGCCGCCGGCTCACAGAGCCCGCGCGGTCGCATTGCGGTGGGTGCCGGCTTCCAGGGCGGCGAGCAGGCGCTGTCGATCGGATACGGTAAACGGATCGGCGAGCGTGCTTCCTTCTCGCTGGGTGGTGCCTTCAGCAATGGCGAGAGGTCTGCCGGCATGGGCTTCGGCGTAGACCTGTAAGGCAATGCAGGGCAGGGGGCGTGCAGCGCCCCCTGTTCAGCCAACAAGCGCTGCGAACGTGCAGCAAACGTCATGCTGCGTCGCAAGGTGCCACGCACCATTCGCACTGGTACGGTCCAACCCGTTGCACCACCACCGACGGGGAGAGACGACGATGCGCAGGGTATTGCTGCTGTTGATCCTGCTGACCGGCCTGGCGCCCACTGCCTGGGCCGCGACGGTCAAGACCACCCATCGCACCATTGCCGGCTGGGATGGAACGCCTCTCGGGGCCTTCGTCATCGAACCGCAGGATGCGGGCGGCGGGCGCTATCCGCTGCTGGTGATGCCCAGCAGCTGGGCGGTGCCCAGCGTGGAGTACGTGGGGGTGGCGCAGTCGCTGGCACAGCGCGGCTATGTGGTGATCAGCTACAGCTCGCGTGGCTTCTGGGAATCCGGCGGCAGCATCGACATCGCCGGGCCCTCCACGGTGGAGGATGTCAGCGCGCTGATCGACTGGGCGCTGGACAACACCCGCGCTGACCCGGACCGGATCGGCGTTTCGGGCATCTCCTACGGTGCGGGCACCAGCCTGCTGGCGGCGGCACGCGATCCGCGCATCAAGGCCGTGGCCGCGCTCAGTGGCTGGGCCGATCTGCAGGCCTCGCTGTACAGCAACGACACCCCGAGCGCGCAGGGCATCGCACTGCTGGTTGCGGCCGGCCTGGTGACCGGACGCCCTGGCGCGGAGCTGGCC
The DNA here is from genome assembly GCF_010608305.1 of Stenotrophomonas sp. AS012628. Lineage (NCBI taxonomy): Bacteria > Pseudomonadati > Pseudomonadota > Gammaproteobacteria > Lysobacterales > Lysobacteraceae > Stenotrophomonas > Stenotrophomonas sp. AS012628. Next base: position 42,420 of record NZ_VMBJ01000001.1, read on the forward strand.
ACGATCAACCGCAATGTTCTGGCGGGCAACTACCAGGGCGCGGTGGATTCGCTGTTGCCGGTGGCGGCGCAGCGCAGTCCCGCGGCCAGCATCGACGAGATCAACGCCAACCAGCCGGCGGTGTTCCTGGCCAACGCCTTCAACGACAGCCTGTTCCCGCCGGGCCAGCTGGTTGATTTCTTCAACCGGCTGAAAGGCCCGAAGCAGCTGCAGCTGCGCCACGGTGACCACGCGCTCAACGAAGCGCTCGGTGCACTGGGCATTCCCAACGAAGTCTATGACCAGGTGGGTGACTGGTTCGATCACTATCTGAAGGCAGTGGCCAACGGCATCGACCGCCAGCCGGCGGTGCAGCTGAAGTCACAGAAGGGCAGCTGGAGCAGTTACCCGGACTGGCAGGCGACCAGCAAGGGTGCGGTCAGCTACGGCCTGACCGCACCCTCTGGTTTGCTGCTGCCGACCGGCGGCCTGGCCGAGCACGGTGGCGGCACCGGCTGGAACTACCGCATCGGCAGCGGTTTGCTGACTGCGGCCAATTCCGGCGTGGCGATGGCCTCCGGCGCGCTGCAGATGATCAACCTGCCGCCGGGTGCCTACGTACCGTTTGTTGGCCGCAGTGCCGCCGGTGTCTGGCAGGGGCCGATCCAGTGGAGCGCCAAACGCCTGGACGGTGCGCCGGAAGTGCGCCTGACGGTCACGCCCAGCCGTGCCAACACCACGCTGTACGCCTACCTGTACGCCGAGGATGTGCTGGGCAATGGTCAGTTGATCAGCCACAAGCCGTACACCTTGCGCGGTGCCAAGCCGGGCCAAGCGAAAACGCTCGACCTGCGGCTGGAAGCGAGCAGCTGGAACCTTCCAGCCGGCAGCCGCCTGACCTTGGTGGTCGATACCGTGGACCTGCGCTATGCGGGCATCAGCCAGCTGGGTGGGGCGGTGACCTTCAGCTCGCCAGCCAATGCGCCGTCGGTGCTGAAAGTGCCGCTGCATTGATGTGCGGCCGCGCCCGTTGCGGCGGGCGCGGTACACCGGGCCGGAAAACTGCGAGACTCGTGTTTGTCCCGGCAAACGGATGAATCCATGGTCATTGCATGGCTGCTGCTCGGTGCGGTGCTCGCGGCACCCACCGCGAAAGGTGCGCCGATCGATTGGCCGGACACGCTGTTGAAGGATCTGGACGCTGCCGACGCCGCCCTGCGTGGCAGTCATCCGGGCGCAGTGGATCTGCGGAATCCCGGGTTCGGCGCGCAGCTCGACGAGGCCCAGGCGCTTGCACGTTCGCGTGCGGGTCGGGTCACCAACTACCAGGGCTACTGGTGGGCGATGAAAGGCTATGCGGCGTTCTTCAACGATGGGCATGTCAGCCTCAACGCGCTTGCCGACGCTCCCGATGTTCCAACGCAGTGGCCCGGGTTCCTGACCGGTTTCGACGGCGATGCGCAGTTGGTCATGACCGTGGATGGTGGCCATGGCCATCCGCCACTTGGGGCGCGATTGCTGTCCTGTGATGGCATCGATGCACAGACGCTGGCTGCGCGCCGGATCGGGGACTTCAGCGGGCGCTGGAACCTGCAGGCCAGCCGCATCCACGGCGGTGGCGAAGTGCTGCTGGATCAGGGCAATCCGTTCGTGCCCACGCTGCGCACCTGCGTTTTCCAGGTGGATGGACACGAGAAATCCTACACACTGCAGTGGCAGCCACTGCAGGCGGCACAGCGCAAGGAGCGTCTGGCCGATACCCGGCGCAGCTTCCGCCCGGCCAACGGCTGGCACATCATGCCCGATGGCGGCTACTGGATCACCACCAGCAGCTTCAATGCCGACCCCACGGAGCAGAACTTCAAGGAACTGACCGCCCTGCTTGAGCAGCTTGCTCCGAAAGCCGAAGCCCTGCAGCAGGCACCGTCGGTGGTGCTGGACCTGCGCGGCAACAGCGGCGGAGCTTCGCAATGGAGCATCGAACTGGCGCGATTGATCTGGGGCCGGGCCGCCGTGGACGTGCTGCCCGACCCCAGCTGGGTGGAGTGGCGGACCTCCGAGGCCAACATCGCCCAGTTGCGCAGCTTCCTGCAGAAGCTGGTGCAGGCGCCCGACGCGTCGCCAGAGCTGCGTCGTATGCTGGAGTCGGTGACGGCGGGCATGGCACAGGCACGCGGCCGGGGTGAGGCATTGTGGCGCGAGCCATCCGAGGCCAGCGCAGATACAGCACCAACCTCAGGCCCGGCCGCACCGCTGCGCAAGGGCAGGGTGGTGATCGTGGCTGATGCAGCCTGTGGTTCGGCCTGCCTAAATGCGCTGGACCTGTGGAAGCGGTTGGGCGCGGTGCAGGTGGGCGTCGAGACATCGGCCGACAGTCTCTACATGGACGTGCGGCCAGAGCGGCTGCCAAGCGGGCTGGCCAGGATTTCGGTGCCGATGAAGGTGTTCCGGGGGCGGGTGCGTGGTTCGAACGAACCACACGTGCCCGATCATCGCTATACCGGCGACATGCGGGACACCGCAGCACTTGAGGCGTGGATCTCCGGACGATGATCCCGTCCTGGTGGCGTACCGGTGAAGCAGTTCCGGCGCATTAAACCTTTTCACCGGCAGCTGCATCCAACCCGCAATGAGCCCGGCAACCGCTGCTGCAGCTCTACTGACCGAAGGAGCCCTCGGATGTGCGAACTGCCTCGTACTGCGCTTCAATGCGCGATGTTGATCATGCTGGTGCCTTTCGCAGCAGGTGCTGCGGTCACCGAAGTTCCGTTCGAGCTGGGCAAGGATCACCGGATCTACGTGGAGGGTACGATCAACGGCTCGCGACCACTGCGCTTTCTCGTCGATACAGGCGCGTCGGCCATCGCCGTTGCCAGGCGCATCCAGCAGGACGCGAAGCTGGTCATTGACGACCAGAGTGAGAACACCGGTTCCGATGGCGTCACGCTTCTCGACTACAGCACGCACAACGCCGTGCAGATCGGCGGCGTGCAGCGACCGATGGGGGCCGTGGTGATCGACTACACGGGGCGCCCCTTCGATGCAGTACTGGGCTGGACCTTCTTCCAGGGCAAGGTGCTGGAGATCGACTACGACCGCAGCCTGCTGCGCGTGCACGACGATGTTCCCGACCTTGCGGGGTATATCCGGGCCAACGTGCGCTGGATCGACAACGTCCCAGCCATCCAGGTCACGCTCGGCAACGGCAGCAGCACTTTCGCACCCTGGCTTACCCTGGACACCGGCAGCAACGGCAACATCGACCTGTCCTACGCCTTCGGCAGCGCCCACCGCCTGCAGGAAGCGTTTCCGGAACGACTTGGAACATCTCAGTTCAGCGGCAGCGCGGGCCGGAAGATCCGCGCGGTGGACGTGCGCGTGCCCGTGGCCAGCATCTCGACCCTGCAACTGAAGGGGCCGAAAGCCTCGATCACCGTCGATGACGATGGCTCCACGGACGACGGGACGCTTGGCAGCGAAGTCCTGCAGCAGTTCAATATCCTGCTGGATGCCCGTTCCGGCAGCATCTATCTGCGTCCCAACCGTCGCTTCGTCGCCACCCCGGCGGGGTGACCACGCGCGTTCGGCATTCAGCGCTGGACATCCGCACCTCCATCGCCCAGCAGGGCCAGCACCTGCGCCTCAGCTACCGGGCTGAAGTCACCGGGAATGGCGTGCTTCAACGCGCCCGCAGCCAGTCCGAAGCGCACGGTGCTTTCTGCGTCGAGCCCGGACAGCATTCCGTGCAGGATGCCGGCGGCAAAGGCATCGCCGCCCCCGATGCGATCAACGATACCGGGGAGCGGGCGCGGTGGTGCCTGCGCCCGCGAGCCGTCGCGGCCGAGCAGCAGCGCGCCCAGGATGTGATGGTCTGCGCTCACCACATCGCGCTGGGTGCACGCCAACCACTGCAGATGCGGGAAGGCGGCAAAGGCGGCGGCCGCAGCGGCTTCGGTCCGGGCGACGGCATCGTCCTGCGGAAAGTGCAGCCCCAGCACCAGTTCGATGTCCCGATGATCGGCAAAGACAATGTCGGCCTCGGCGAAGACTTCGCGCAGGATCGCCCCGGCGTCGCCGCCCCAACGTCGCCACAGTGAGGGACGGTAATTGCCGTCGAAGGACACCTGGACGCGCGCCGCGCGCGCCGCACGCACGGCCCCCAGCACGGACCCGGCCACGTTGTCGCCCAGCGCCGGGCTGATGCCGGAGACATGCAGCAGCTGCGCGCCGGACAGTAGAGCGGGCCACGCATGATCCTCGGCGCTGCTGTTTGCGAATGCAGACCCCGCCCGGTCATACACCACTTCACTGGCGCGGTGCACCGCACCGGGCGCCAGGAAGTACAGGCCCATGCGGTCGCGATCCACTTCGCGCACGCCGGCCACGCCTACGCCATGCCGCCGCAGCTCGGCCACGGCATGCCGGCCCAGCGCGTTGCCGGGTACCGTGCTGACCATCTGCACATCGTGGCCCAGGCAGGCCAGCGAGACCGCAACATTGGCCTCGGCGCCTCCTACATGGACCTGCAGCTGCGGCGTCTGCAGCAGCAGTTCACGACCCGGCGCACCCAGGCGCAGCAGCAACTCACCGAAACAAACGACGCGGCTCATCGGTTCCCTCTCAGTCGGCGGTGGCGCAGCCCAGCATGCGCAGATCGATGGCATCGGCCATGCGCCGGTAGCCTTCGTCGTTGGGATGCAGATGGTCGCGGGTGATGTCGTTGGGCAACGATTCCGCCGCTTTCGGATCACGCAGGGCGGCATCGAAATCGATGATGCCATCGAACCCGGTCTGCCCACCGCGTGCCCACTGGTTGATCGTGGTGCGGGTGGCTGCGGACACGGGCTCGTAGCGCTCGGAGCCGCCGAATGGGGTCAACGTACCCAGCCAGGCGCGGATGCCATGCGCATGCAGCCGCGCCGCAACCTGCTGATAGCCCGTCAGCATGTCCGCCGCATTGCGGCCAGGCAGCGGCTGCGCGCCACCGCTATGGCGGATGTCATTGATGCCTTCGAACAGGATCACCTGATCGGCATCGGCCGCCGCGATCACATCGCGATCCAATCGTGACAGTGCGCTGTGGCTGCGGCCATGGTCAAGCAGCTTGTTGCCGCTGATGCCCTGGTTGAGCACCACGAACCGGTTCGGGCAGGCCTGCTGCAGGCGCTGCGCCAACCGCTCCGGCCACTGGTTGAAGGTGCCGCGACGGGCTGTGGCACCTTCCGTGATGGAGTCGCCCAGCGCCACGATCACCTGGGGACGATCTGCGCGCTGCACCATCACCGCCGAGAACACGTTCTGCTGGTAGCTCAGCCGCACGCTGTCGGCAACGGTTGCCTGCCTGCCGTCCGCTACCCGCAGCTCGGTGCGGCGCACGGCGGGACGGGTGGGCTGCGGGAAATAGGCACTCACGCTGATTTCCTGCAGCGCCGCCACCGGCATCCGCACCGGATCGCTCAGCAGCGCTGCACCCACCGGCACCTCGATGACCGCGCGGCCATCCACCGTTACCGGCAGCGGTGCGGCCTTGCCGTTCTTTACTCCCACGCGCAGGTCCTCGACCCGCAAGGGTGCCGTGCCGAGCTCGTTGCTTATGCGCAGGCGCAGCGCATCGCCACGGCTGCCGATACGCATGTCCTGGCGCACGGTCTGTGCGGCGAACTGTACGGGTGCCTCGGCGGTGCCATCCTTGCGGTCAGGTGCCGGCGAGGCGGTCCAGGCGGTGACCCAGACCGGTGCAGCCAAAGCGGCAGGCGCGGCCGCGGCGGAACAGATCGTCAATGAAAGCAGGAGCGTCCAGCGCTGCATGAGCAGGATTCCAGTCAGGAGAAGTAGGTGCCGCCGTTGACGTCCAGATTCGCACCGGTGATGAACGCCGCCGCATCCGAGGCCAGGAATACAGCAGCGTCAGCGGCTTCGTCCGGCGCACCCTGGCGGCGCAGCGGGGTGGCGCCGGCAACGGCCGTGCGCACTTCCGGCTTGGTGAATTCGTCGTGGAAGCGGGTGGCGATCATGCCGCAGCACAGTGCGTTCACCCGGATACCCTTCGGCCCCAGCTCCTTGGCCATGGCGCGGGTGAAGGTCATCACCGCCGCCTTGGCGGTGGCGTAGATCGATGCGCCCGGGCCGCCGCCATCACGACCGGCCTGCGAGGCGAAATTGACGATGGCCGCGCCTTCGCGCATGTGCGGCACCACCGCGTGCGTGGTGAGATAGGTGGAGGTGATGTTGAGGTCCATCACCGTGTGGAAGAACGCCGGGTCGATCTCGGCCAGCGGGCGACGCTGCACCATGCCACCGGCCACGTTCACCAGCAGGTCGATGCGCTCACCGAACGCGGCCTGTGCCGCAGCGACCAGTCCGGCGACGGCAGCGGCATCGGTGACGTCGGCGCGATGCACGATGGCCTGGCCACCGGCCGCCTGGATCTGCGCCAGCGTTTCCTGGGCACTGGCTTCATCATTGGCGTAGTTGATGCAGACGCGTGCACCGGCGGCAGCCAGTTTGATCGAAACGGCGCGGCCGATATCGCGGCCGCCGCCGGTGACAATGGCCACCTTGTCCTGGAACGACATGCGGAAAACTCCTTGGTTTGCGGGGGAATGGATGTACTTGGAAAAGAAGGAGACCCAGGCTCAACCGGCGCGGCGGTCGAGCTTCTGGATAGGCCCGGTCCACCACCACAGCGCAGCCAGCGACAGCGGCACCAGCGCGGCAACGAGGATGAAGATCGGAGCGTAGGAATGGCGGGTCAGCACCGGCACCAGCCAGGTGGTGATCAAGGTGCCGGCCACGGCGGCCAGGCCCCCCAGGCCCGCCAGCGTGCCCACCGAGCGGCCGTCGAACAGATCGCCCGGCAGGGTCTGGATGTTGCCGATGGCTACCTGGAAGCCGAACAGCACGGCAGCGATCGCCAGCACCGCCAGCAGCGGCTGGTTGGCCAGCACGGCAGCCAGCAGGGCAGGGGCCATGATCACGCAGCCCAGCGTGATGGCCAGCTTGCGGGCGCGGTCCACGCTGTGCCCGGCGCGGATCATCCGCCCGGACAGCCAACCGCCGCTGAGGCTGCCCAGCATCGCGCCAACGAACGGCACCCAGGCGAACAGGCCGATCTGCTTGATGTCGAAGCCGAAGGTTTCGGCCAGGTAGATCGGCAGCCAGGACACGAACAACCACCAGATCGGGTCCAGCAGGAAGCGGCAGGCGAGCATGCCCCAGCTCTGCCGGTGGGCCAGCAGCTCACGAACGCTGGCCTTCGGTGCCACCTCTGCCTGCTGCCCGGCCTGGTCTTCCTGGATCAACCGGCGCTCGGCATCGCTCATCCACGGATGCTTGTCCGGCCCGGCGCGGTAGACAAACAGCCATGGCAGCAGCCACAGGAAGCCGATCGCACCGACCAGCACGAAGGTGCCGCGCCAGCCCAGCCACAGGTACAGGCCGGCGATGGCCGGTGCGGAGACAATCGCGCCGATCGACGCACCTGCGTTGAACACGCCCTGTGCCAGTGCGCGCTCGCGTGCCGGGAACCACTCGGCATTGGCCTTGACCGCGCCTGGCCAGGCACCGGCCTCGCTGATGCCGAGCATCGCCCGCACCAGGCTGAAGGACAGCATCGAATGGGTGACCGAATGCAGGGCGATGGAGATCGACCACACGCTGATCGACAGAGCGAAACCCAGGCGCGTTCCGATCATGTCGAACAGGCGTCCGAACAGGAACTGGCCGGCGGCATAGAACAGCATGAACACCGTCACCAGCAGCGCGTAGTCATCCTTGGTCGCGCCCACTTCCCTGGCGATTTCCGGCCACATCACCGCCAGTGCGTTGCGGTCGATGTAGTTGATGACCGTAGCCACGGCGATCAGGCCCACGATCAGCCAGCGCACTGTTGAACGCACCGGCACCTTGCGCAGGTTGGCCACCACCGCAGGGCCGTTCATTTCGCGTCATCCTTGCTGCGGTCCATGCGCGCGTGGCTGCCGCTCCAGCCGTAGGCATGGCCGTCGACGGTCACGCTGTGCTCGCCCTTGGCGCTGCTGTCATCGGCCACGCCCAGCGCGATGCGGGCTCCACTGGCAAGGCGCAGTTCGATCACCTCGGCATCGCTGCCACGGGTGCGCACGATGTCCTTGATGCGGCTGTCTGCGCCGTGCACGTACTCGGCGGTGCCGTTGTACTCGCCGTGCGGCTCCAGCACGCTGAAGAAGGTCACGTCCTTCTGGCCTTCCACGCGCTGCAGCAGGGCCGGTTCGCGGCGCAGGTTGAATTCCGGGTCGTTGGCACCGCTTTCCACCAGCAGCGCCTGCGCGGGTGCGCTGCTGCCGAAGCGGTAGGTGTAGAAGCGGCCGTCCAGCAGCCAGGCCAGCGAACGCGGTTCGCTGCCGGGTTTGCTGCGTGCATCCAGCCACAGGTGCTGGTAGCCGTTGTCCTTGCCCAGCACCGGGCGCTGGGCGGGGAAGTGTTCGGCCTCGAAGCCGGTGGTGACGATGTGACCGTTGAAGTGCAGCGGCAGGTCGTAGCGCGCGGCCTTGTTACCGTGCACCTGCAACAGATCCAGCACCACTGGCAGACCCAGGTCGGGGTGGCGCAGCAGCGCCTGGGTGCGGGTGAAGATCACGCCTGGATACGCATCGCGCATGGTTGCCGAGGCGACCTGGGTATCGGCATCGGCCTGGAAGAAGCGCACCTGCGGCGCGTGTTCCTCGCCGCGTTTCCAGTCGCCCTTGAAGTGGCTTTGCTCGTCCACCACCAGGGTGTTGTGAGCCACGGTCTGCTTGGCCCAGCTGCGGTTCTCAGCCAGGTAGATGCCGCCGCGCTTGGCTTCCACGTTGAGGAAGCGGGCCGCGCCGTAGTCGGTCACCACTGGATTGCCGTTGTCGTAGAACAGCCAATTGAGCTTGTCGAAGTGGCCGTGGCCCATGCCCTGCATGGTGTCCTTCTGCACCAGCGCCTGGCCGCGCTCGCCGTTCATGCGCAGAATGGCCAAGCCGCCGCGGTCGCCGTCAGGGCCGTCGCGCAGCAGCATCGGCCTGTAGTCGAAAGGTTTGGCCTTGTTCGCCGCCAGCGCCTGCGCCACCTCCAGCCCTTCGGGCGAAAGCAGCAGGCGCTTCTGCTGCTGGGCCACGGACAGCAGGCGGTCATCACCGGTACGCGCATAGGCGATGCCGATGCCGGCCACCAGCTCTTCGGTGTCGATGCCTTTGTCCAGGATGGCGTCGTTGATCGGGAAGAACAAGCCGTTGTAACTGGACTGCACCAGCACATCCACGGCCTTCAACAGCACGCCGTCACGGCGCGCGAAGATCTTCCGCTGAGGTTCGTTGCGTTCTATGGCATTGGCGAACAGCAGGAACGGCGCCAGTGCATAGCGCTGGTAGTAGGGGCCTTCCTCGTAGTAACCATCGGGCGAGAACAGCAGGTCGATCTGCCGAAGAAAGCCGAATTGATCGTCCTTCCGACTGCCGCGCAGGGATTTCTCCACCAGCTCAGGGTCGCGCAGCACGTAGCCGGTCATGCCGGTGGCGGCCACCGCCCAGGTGGCGTGGTTGTGGATCTGGTCGTAGTTCTTCGGCTCGCTGACGAGGAACTCGGCCATTGGCCGGAACACCTTCGATTCGATGGTGTTGCGGTCGCTGGCGGACAGCGCGTCGCGGATCGCGTCGTAGCCCTGGATGGCGTTGACCAGCCATACCGAATCGTTGAGCACCTGCCAGAACACGCGCCCGGGGATCTGCCCACGGCCTTCCGGGTGCGGGCCCAGCGTCGGGTAGAGCTGGGCATACTGCAGCAGCATGTCGCGCGCATAGTCCACGTAGGCCCTGTCGCCGGTCAGCCGGTACAGCGTGCCCGCCGCCAGCAGCGCCTGGTAGTTGCGCTTGTGCTGTTCATGGGTGCGCCCGCCGCCCTTGTCCTTGGGTACCGGCACGTCGATACCGGCTTTCATCATCTTCTTCAGCGTCGCCTCGGTGCGCGCCTGTTCCTTGGAAAACCACGGGTAGCGGCGGCCTTCGCTGGCCATCTGCTGCCACTGTGCGGCGGTGACCAGCACCGGCGCGGCCTCGGCCTGTCGCACGGCAGCAGTGGGGGCTGCGAACAGCGATGCGCTCGGCAGCAGGGCGAAGGGGGCGGCCAAAGCCAGGGAGACGAACAGCGGCTGCAACCTCATCGATCAACTCCATTGCGGGTGCGTGACAGGGCAACTTCGCCCACCTTGGGATACCAGGCAACGCCGGTCGCCTCGCGCGCGGTCATCGCCAGGGCAGGATCGGCACCCACGGCGGGCAGGGCAGGCGTGGCAACCCACAATCCGCTATCAGCCTGCTGCAGGCTGACACCACGGCTCTCTACGCCTCCCGGGAACACAGTGCTGGCTGCCGGCGACTGCACGTTGCCACTGAAGTCGATACCGGCCAGCGAACTGGCGGCATTGGGCGGGTTCCTGCTGGTGCGGTTGACGATCAGGTTGCCGGTGAAGCGGCTGTTGCTGGCGGCCACCACGATGCCCTTCGCCTCATCATGGCCGACGCCGAAACTGATCTTCGCCACGTCCACGAAGGTGTTGCGGCTGATCGTGGCATTCACCACCGGCGCATAGCCGGACAGCGGCGGATTGGCCTGCGCATCCATCACCGCCAGTGCCGAACGGTTGCTGGACCCGGCCAGCCGTTCAAAGTAGTTGTTGCTGACGGTCTGGTCGGCGTTGATGATGCGTACGCCGCCGGTGCCGGCCTTGTCGTCGCCGAGGAAGACATTGTCGATCACCCGGTTGCCATTGCCGTGGCGCAGGGTCAGTGCTCCGGCCGAACGATAGAACACGTTGCCGCGGTAGGTATTGCCGCCAGACTTGTTGGAGACGATTTCGGTCTCGCCGTCGCAGCCTTCGAACCAGTTGTTCTCCACCGTGCTGTTGGAATTGCTCAGTGAGGTGTCACTGGTGCCGACGCGAATCGTTTCACCGCCGTTGACGCCCAGCGCTGGGCGTGGGCCGAACCAGTTGTGGTCGATGCGGTGCTGGTTGTCCAGGCCCTGGGTGGCATCGCGCACCACCACCACGGTCGGCCCGGCATTGGTCTTGCCGCGCAGCTGGCTGTGATCGAGGCGGTTGTGGCTGCCATAGAAGGAAACCCAGTAGTCCTGGTCGCTGGCATCGGGGTTGGTGTAGTCGTCGATCACCAGGCCGGTGACGCGGCTGTTGCTGGCGACGGCCTTGCTCGATTCGCGGAATGCCACCACCGCATCACCCGGTGCGTAGCCGTTGCGGAACACCAGGTTGGACACCTGCAGGTAGCTCCCTGCCAGGCGCAGGTCCGAGCGCCCGCTGAAGACGACCTTGCCGGCGGTCTGCGCGCGCAGCGTGATCGGCGCGGCTGCCGTGCCCTGGCCCTTCAGCAGCAACCGGGCGTCGGTCCAGATGCCGTCAGCCAACACGATCTCATCGCCGGGCTGCAGCGCCGAGGTGGCGGTAGTGAACTCAGCGACATCGTGGACGAGCCAGCTGGTAGCACTTGCCGCTGAAGTGGTCAGGCACATGACCAGACCAGTGGCCAGGCAAAACAGTGATGGATAGTTGGACGGGTGACGTGCCAGCGAGTGAATGCGCATGAAATCCTTCCAGGGACGGCCCGGCCGTCGTTTCAGGGTGGGTCTGCATACCACTTTCGGGTCTGTTGTAAGCCAGCTTTCGCGCAAAGTCATGCTGCAGAAGCACATTAAATTGCGATCAACTGGTATGGATCAAAGGCATTTGAACATTCACATACCAATTGGTTGACATTTTCATGTCGCCGTGCCGAAGCTGCGTCCCACGCCTGGCATGCAGGCGATCCTTTGGGAGGAGGAAACCATGCGGCGACCCGCCGGAGCAGTGCACAGCATCTCGTTGTCCCCCACACCCCTGATCGTGGCGCTGCTTGCCGTGCTGGCGGGCCTGCCCACGGCCCAGGCGCAATCCAGCAAGGCAGCAGGGCAGGATCCCACCACCCTGGACCAGGTGCAGGTCACCGGCATCCGCGAATCGATGCAGAGTTCGATCAACAAGAAGCGCGACGACACGGTCATTGCCGATGTGCTCTCGGCCGATGACATCGGCGACCTGCCGGCGCCCTCGCTGGCCGACGCGATCGAGACCCTGACCGGCGCCGCCTCGACCCGCGACAAGACCGGGGCCTCGGAAATCTCCATCCGTGGCCTGGGCGCCTTCCTCAGCAGCACCAACTTCAATGGCCGCGAGATCACCAACGGCAGTGGCGACCGCTCGGTGAACTTCAACATGTTCCCCGCCGAGCTGATCAATACGGTCGCCATCTACAAGACCCAGCGCGCCGACATCATCGAAGGCGGCGTGGCCGGCACCATCGGCCTGGAAACAGTGCGCCCACTGGAGTACGGCAAGCGGGCGGCGCAGATCGATCTGCGTGGCAGCTGGGCCGAGTATGACAAGAAGTACCGCGACGACGACGGCATCGGCTACCGCGGCACCGCCAGCTACATCGACCAGTTCGAGTTCGGCAACGGGCAGAAGCTGGGCATTTCGCTGGGTTTCCAGCGCCTGGACGGCACCGATCCGGAAGAGAGCATCACCAGCGGTTCCACCTGGTATGCCTGCGATGGCACGCAGAACGTGGGCAATGCCAACTGCAATGAAGTGTCCGCGCAGGCCATCGCCAACGGCGCACCTTACTACCTGGTGCCCAGCAGCCGCATCTACCGGCTCAAGCAGGAGCGCAACGACCGCCAGAGCGAGTTCGCTGCACTGCAGTGGCGGCCCAATGACGTGGTTGAAGTGAATCTCGACTTCGAACACACCGAGCGCAACTGGTACGAGAACCGCAGCGATCTGAGCCTGTCCAACGCACGTCGCGGCATCACCCAGCGCGACGTGGACGCAGAGGGCATCGTGCGCCACCTGCATGGCAGCACCTCGATCGACTCCACCTCCAACCGCTACTGGCGTGGCGAGGAATACACCGGGGGTGGCCTGAACCTGATCCTGCGACCGACCCCGGCCTGGGAGCTGTCCACCGATCTTTCGTACTCGCACACCAATCGCCTCGATAGCGAGCGCATGACCCGCCTGCGCGCGAACCAGCGCGACGTCAACAATGCCGTCGTGCCCGGCATCAGCAGTGGTGCCACCGGCTACGTGGACTATGACTGGGACTGGCACGGCGAAGTGCCCAGTGTTGCGCTGGCGCCGAACTTCGACCCCACCAACTGGGACGCCTACACCGGGGCGGCGCGGGTGACCTCAAGCGCAACGGAGAACGACCACAAGATCAAGGCCGGCCGCTTCGATGCCAGTTTCATGCCCGAGTCCGGTTTCTTCACCCGCATCAAGGGCGGCGTGCGCGCCAGCCAGGCCGACTACCGCCTGCGCGACAACACCCTGGTAACCGACTACGACCAGCGCGTGGCGGCCGACAAGGCGAAGATCATCGCTGCCAACCAGGCCTGCCGCGCACCATTCCCCCAGGATGACTTCATGGATGCCGCCAGCGGCAACACGATCTCCTCGTGGGCGTACTTCGATCCGAACTGCCTATACCAGTCGTTCCGTGGCAGCCTCGACAGCGGGCTGGATCCGGGTTTCCAGGATCCGAACAATGTCGATATCACCGAGAAGACACGCGCGCTCTATCTGCTGGGTGAGTTCAGCAGCAGCCTGTTCGGTTTGCCGGTGACCGGCAACCTCGGCCTGCGCTGGGTCAAGACCGATGTTCGCTCCGAAGGCGTGCGTACCGGCCTGCGTATCGAGGACAACGGTGACGGGACGATCCGCCTGCAACCCACCGGCGAGTACAGCACACAGGTGTTCAAGGCGGGCAACGACAAGCTGCTGCCCAGCCTCAACGCGGCCTTCGAACTGCGCCCGGACGTGTTGCTGCGGGTCGGTGCATACCGCGCGATGTCACGGCCGGACATCGCCGCGCTGGGTGCGGGGCGCACCATCAACGTGAGCAGTGATGCCACCTACGGCAACCTGGCCGATGCGCTGGATGACATCAGCGCCAGTGGCAACCCGGCGGCGCAGCCGCTGATGTCCTGGAACGGCGACCTGTCACTGGAGTGGTACCCGAACCCGGACACGATGCTGGCCGGCGCGGTGTACTGGAAGCAGTTCAACGGCGGCACCACCACTGCGCTGGTGCCGGAGACCTACACCATCGACGGCCAGAGCGTGACTGTGCCGGTGCGGCAGCAGGTAACCACCGACGAGGACAGCACGCTGACCGGCTTCGAGCTGACCGCCACCCATCGACTGTCGTACCTGCCCAAGCCGTTCGACGGGCTGGGCTTCAAGGTCAGCTACAACTACGCCGATGCCGACTACCGGACCCAGGACTCACGACTGGGCGAGCAGCTGGCCAGTGATGGCACGATCATTCCGGCGATCGTGCCGCCGGCGGGTCTCAGCGGCTTCTCGCGGCACGTCCTGTCCGGCTCGATCTACTGGGACGTCGGGCGCTTCAACATCCAGGCCATCGGCAAGTTCCGCTCGCACTACTACCAGGACTTCACCGGCAACACCGCGCAGCAGAACCGCTACTATGATGACAACACCAGCGTGGACCTGCGCCTGCGCTACCGGGTGAACAAGCAGTTGTCGCTGTCGCTGGAGCTGATGAACCTGACCAACGAGCCGCGCGTGGCCTACCAGCCGCTTTATGGGAACTTCCGCGAAGTGGTGACCTACGGGCGGCGTGCGTATTTCGGTGTACGATACAAGTTCTGAACAGGGCGGCGCGGCCAGTGGTCGCGCCGTCGCTCCAACCGGACCCTTGCCGGCCGCGGTGGCAGGGCAGGGACCCGGAGGGAATCGCCAAGGGTCAGCCGCATGTCCGCCAACCGCCTTTACCAGACCATCGCTGCCAAGCTCCGCAAGCTGATAGAGGACGGCGAATTTCCGCCGGGCTCGCGGCTGCCGGGCGAGCGTGAACTGGCCGAACGGTTCGGTGTCAGCCGGGTCACCATCCGCGAAGCCGAGATCGCACTGGAAGCACAGGGCTGGATCGCCATCCGCATCGGTTCGGGCGTGCATGTGAAGCCGCGCCCGACGCAGGCGTCCGGCGGGCTGCCGGATGTCAGCGCCTTCGACCTCACCGCTGCCCGCGCGGTATTCGAAGCCGAGGCTGCCGCGCTGGCTGCCAGCAATCTGGATGATGCCGGCATTGCCGAATTGCAGTTGTTGGCCGAAGCGCTGTGCCGTCGCGACCTGAGCGACGCCGAAGCCGGCGAGTACGACCGCCGTTTCCACCTGGCCATCGCACGGCTTTCCGGCAACCCGGTGGTGGAATTTTTCGTGCAGCAGATCTGGCGCATGCGCAGCGAACTGCCGCGGGTGAGCGAGGTCTATGCCCGGGTCTGCCACGATGATGGCGCCAGCCGTGCCGACGAGCACATGGCCATCTTCGAAGCCCTGCGTGCGCGTGATCCGGTGGCCGCACGCAATGCGATGCGCCATCACTTCCAGCGCCTGTTCGAAGCCATGCTGCAGGCAACCGAAAGCCAGGCGCTGGAGGAGATCCGCCGCCGCACGCAGCAGGACCGCGAACGGTTCATGGCGACGACGCGTATCTGAAAGGCGTTCTGCGGGCGACGACCTGATGTGGCTGGCTACCGCCGTCGGGCTTGATGCCCACGGCCTTTCTACACCGCTGGAACCGTGATCCGCTGCAGATCCAGCTTGGCCCTGAGCGCATAGTGCTTGCGGGTGACCGGCACGGTGCAGGTCAGGCGTGGATCCAGGTAGTCCTTGAACATCGGCGGTCGCGAAGCGCCCAGATAGAACGGCCGATCCTGCTTCACCGCGGCGGGCAGCAACACGTCGGACAGATCGCTGTCGGACGCATCGGTCACCAGGCAGGGGGCATGGCGGAAGCCGAGCCTGCGCAGCAGGTACAGCCGGTGCGAGCCGTTGGTCAGGATGATCCGGCGGCCAATGCGTGTGGCGCTGATCAGGTTGTCGCTGAAACCGAGATAGACGACAAGGGCGTGGCTGGCTGCGCCGAACGGCTCGTAACCGGCGATGGTGCGAGGGTCGATCGTCGCCACGTCGAGGAAGCGCAGGTCGTTGGACGCAGATGCGAACGTGTAGATGCCATCGGACTGGGTAAAGCGCACATCCGGATGTGCGTGGCGTCCACGTCGCGCCACCAGCTCCATGATCTCGCTTGCATCGGGTGACGCGGCCGTGGCCGCTGCAAGCTGATCGATGTGGCGCAGGTTGATGCACTCCTGGAAGACCACCAGCCGGTCGATCTCCACCATCTTCCAACTGCGTGGGACGATGCTCGTCATGCGGTGCATCGAGGGTTGGCGAAGAGCCTGCTCGGCCAGTGGCCGCATCTCTTCGGGCAGGTCGAGGACGTCCATGGCATCGGCGTGGTCTGCTTCATCGTGATGAAGGCGACGCACCAGGGCGCGGGCTTCCCGCCACTGCTCCACCAGCATCGCTTCATCAAAGCTTCCTGGTGGGCAACGCTCCCTGACGAAGCGGATGAACTTCGGCAGCGGAAACAGGCCCTTCAGCAGAAGGGTGGAATCAAGGCCATCGTCATTGATCTCGGTGGGCATCCATCTCGCTCTCTTGGGAGTCGCTGCAGCGACGCCCGATCACGGTCGGCCGTCACACCAAAATAATATGTTATATCGTAACATTTACGTGCCTTGGCGGCAATCGTCCTGAAACACGCAGGGCGACGCTGGCTTGGCCGCTTTGCATCCGCTGCATCGCGTGGGTGCATCCACTGACTAGAGGAGATGTTCATGAACGAACTGATTGAGCTGGGCGTAGTGGCTGGTGAGCAGAATCACGAAGATCAGAGTGAACTGATCGAGCTGGGCTCGGTGGTTTCCGAAACGAAGGCGCACAACCACGGCACGTTGTGGGATGGCGTCTTCCCGACCACCTCGCCCTGATCCATCGCACCCTGCATGACCTGCGGTGCATGCCCCCGCATGCACCGCTCTGATGCCTGCAGCAGCATGAGATCACGCTCGCGATGGACCAGCCTGAAACCACCTACTTTCTTTCGAAGCACGCACATGTCTGTGTGACCGGTGACGCAATGGTCATTCTTGATCAGGCCTCCGGCAGCTATCTCTCCATCGATCGGCGCGGAGCGGCGGCGCTTGGCGGGCTGGTGCAGGACTGGCCCCTGGCCTCCGATGGAGCGCCGAGGCCGAGGATGCTGCAGTCGCTGCTTGATCGGCGCCTGATCACCCAGGATCCGCTGCGTGGCAAATCCGCAGCAAGCGCCGAAATCGCGTTGCCCCGGCACTGGGTGCGCGAGGGCGAGTCCCGAGGATGTCCGCCGATCACGGCCCGCGATGTGCGCCGGTTCCTGGCCTCGGTCACGCGCGCGGCCTGCAGCAGGACGTTCCTGCCTTTCAGCTACACGGTGTCGGCAGCCCGCAGGCGCGGTCAGGAAGCTACGCCGGGCGAGGTGGATCTGCAGCAGCTGGCCCTCCTGGTCCGGGTGTTCGATTGGTTGCGACCGATCGCCTTCAGGAAGACCGATGAGTGCTTCCTCTACTGCCTGGCCATGCGTGAGTTCCTGTCGCGGTACGGCATCGTTCCCGCGTGGGTGTTCGCGGTGCGCACCCAGCCGTTCGCAGCGCATTGCTGGTTGCAGCACGGCGACCAGGTCCTGACCGACATCCCCTTCAATCTGCGCCGGATGACGCCCATCCTGGTGCTGTAACCGGCTTGAGGCATGTACCGATACATCGCTCTGTTCTGGAACGAACATTCCGAATCCGCTCGTGCGCAGGCTTTGCAGGCCATGGAACGGATCGAAGCGGGCCGCCCCGGAATCGCCTGCGTGATGAAGGGCTGCGGCGGCGCCATCTATGCCCAGACCGACAACCCGGGCTACTTCGAGTACAGCCGGTCCGGCCCGCTGGTGATACTCGGCAAGCTGTTCCACAAGGTGTTCGCCGCCGATACCGTTCCCGCACAGGCATTTCCCGATGCTGCATCCGCAGACAGCGCCTGCAGTACGCAGGGCAGGAGCCTGGTGGAGCAGTACTGGGGGCGCTACGTTGCCGTGGGCTACCAGCCGGATACCGCCCGCTGGTTCGTGCTGCGCGATCCGACGGCGGAGATTCCGTGCTACATGACCACGGTCGATCAGTTGACGGTGGTCTTTTCGAGCATGGAAGACTGCCTGCTGCTGGGAGTGGGTGACTTCAACGTCGACTGGTCGTTCCTGTCCTACTCGCTGCTGTTCCCGTTCCGTGACGGCCTGCAGACAGGCTTCGAGGAGGTCACCGCGCTCGAGGCGGGCGAGGCAGTGACGATCCGTGATGGCCGGCCGATCGGCCGGCACTACCAGTGGGATGTGGTGCGGCAGGCCAGTGAAGCGCCCATCGAAGATCTGGAGGAAGCCGTGCAGCTGGCACGTGCAACGCTGCTGGGCTGCATTGGTGCGCTGGCGAGCCAGCATCGATGCATCCAGCTTCAGTTGTCCGGCGGGCTGGACTCCTCCATCGTCCTCGCCGGCCTGCTGCATGCACCCTCCGCACCGGAGGTGAAATGCGTCCATCACTACGATGCCGGCATTGGTGCCGATGAGCGCATGTTCGCGCGCATGGCCGTTGCCGGTGCCAGTGAATCCTCCGGAAGAAGCTGCGAGTTCGTCGAGTACCAACGGCAGCCGCACTGCTCGCTGGAAGAGATCATGGACTTCCCGCGAACCGCGCGTCCTGCGCATTGCTCGGGTTACCTGCTGCATCGGCGCGACGTGGATGTTGACGCGGACACGGTGCAGTTCACCGGTGTCGGCGGCGATGCGGTCTTCCTCCGCTTCAAGGGCAATGCCGCTGCCATCGATTATGCGTGGCGGCGTGGGATCGACCGCGACTTCTTCCGTGTCGCGTTCGAAACTGCGCAGTCGGGCGATTCGCTGTACGGGGTATTCAAGGATGCCTTCGTCCATGGCGTGTTCAAGAAGCCAGGCAGCATCAACGGCCGCTGGGGCAACCCGTGCGAATGGGTGAAGGTGGATGCGTCCGAACAGGATGGCCTGCCGCCGGCCTGGCTGCGGCATGCACGCGCACAGGGGTACAGGCTCTCTCCGCACAAGCTGGCGCACATTGGCCGGATGATCTTCCCGACCAGCGTGCTCGATCCCTTCGAGGGTGCAGGACGCTGGCACGGCGTATCACCCATCAGCGCACAGCCTGTGGTGGAACTGTTCGCCCGCCTGCCGCTGCACCTGCTGATGGCCGGCGCGGAAGACAGGACGATCGCGCGTCGTGCACTGCAGGGCCTGCTGCCGCAGGCGCTGCTCTCGCGCAAGGTGAAGTCCTACCTGGACGATCACTCGGTGGCGGTCACCCAGCGGCATCAGCAGTTCATCAGGGGCCTGCTGGTGGATGGCCTGCTGGCCCGGCGGGGCTACATCGACAGCGCATCGGCCGACGCGGGCATCCGCAGGGTCAGCCCCGATCACTCATCCCAGGTGCTGGGTATCTTCGGCCCGCAGGTCAACATCGAAGCGTGGCTCAGGCGTTGGATGGGCCGGCCAGGCGTGCCTGCGGCCGGCGCGGCCTAGGCGCTCCGGCTCATTTCCTCAAGGTAGAGGTTCTCAAGATCATTGGCGGTGATCGTGCTGGCATCCAGCGTCCTGCGCAGCCTGCCGGCCTGCATCAGTCCGATGGTGGTCGCCACTTCGCGCGCACGGAACAGATCGTGGGTGGCCATCAGGATCGCCGTGCCGCGATCGCGCTGGCGCACGATCAGCTCGTGGAACTCGGCCGAGGCGGTCGGGTCCAGGCCGGACGTCGGCTCATCAAGGAGCAGCGCCCTGGCTTCCTTGATGATGGCCAGCGCGATGCCCACCTTCTGGCGCATGCCCTTGGAGTAATGCCCGACGCGTCGCCCGAATGCCTCGGGTGCCAGGCCAGCGGACCTGAGCGCGTCCTTCAGCCGTGCGGACGAGCGCTGCTCCACCGCAGCCAGGCGCGCGAAGTAATCCAGGTTTTCATAGCCGGTCAGTTCGTCATACAGCGCCACGTTCTCCGGGATGTACAACAGGCGCCGGCGTACCTCGTGTGGCTGCTGCCAGGCACTGAGCCCATCAACCTCGGCGGATCCGGAGGTGGGTTCGAGGAAGCCCAGGAACAGCTTGATCGTGGTCGATTTGCCGGCCCCGTTGGCACCCAGCAGGCAGAAGATCTCGCCGGGGCGCACCGTGAAGCTCACATCATCCAGCGCCCGATGCGTGCCGTGTTCCTTGACCAGATGCGTTGCAGTCAGCATGTGTGATGTACCTCAGGGGGTGGCCAGCCGACGCCGCATCGACCAGGCCGCGATCAGCAGAAGCAGAGTGGCGACGGCCAATGCGGCCAGGTCGATCAGTACACCGCGTTGCAGGGCGCCCGCCGTGTCCTGGAATTCGAAACGGGGCAGAGCGTCGTACTCGGCCAGCGTCTGTGGCACGTCACGGTCCAGATAGTCCTTGTGCAGCTGCCGACGTGCGTGCCAGTACGCGAGGACCTGCTGCTGGAACGCCAGCGCCCGGTCGGCGTCGGATCCGGCGAGGCGGTCCAGTGCATCCTGCACCGCGACCGAAGGCAGCAGCAGGCGCGCCCGGTCGAGTGCCTGGCGCCGCGCGTCCTCAGCCTCCGTGTGCGCGGCGATCAAGGGCGCGATGGCCTGATCGGCCTGGACAAGATCGGCATAGGCCACGCGCACGGCGTCCGCAATGCGCGGTGCTGGCGAACGCGTGGCGGGGGAGGCTGCCGCGTGGCGCAGCTGCTGCTGGCGGGCAGTGTCGGCCAGTTGCGCCTTCAACGCGGTGGCCAGCTGCATCTGCGAGGGCGGTGGAACCCTCAGGTTCACCGCTGCCAGGACCAGTGACGGGGCCATGACAACGATCAGCAGCCACAGTGCGCCGGAAGCGATCGCGGCCTCGGTGCTGCGCCGGGCGAAGCAGCCGATAAGCACCGCCAGCGCCAGCCAGACGCTGCCGTAGGCGAGCACGATCAGGGCAAGCGCGGCCAGGCCGGAAGGACTCGTGGCCCCCGAACCAGCGGCAACGGCAAGGATGATCGCCAGCGCAGGCAGCAGCACGATGGCAGCGCGGGCCAGGGCCTTGACCGCGATCAGCCGTCCCGCCGCGATGGGCTGTGACAACATCAACGCGGTGATGCCGCGCTCGCGTTCGCGCGACCAGAGGTCGAAGGTGGTCGCCAGGATGACCAAGGGCAGCAGAAAGACAATGACGAAGGCCAGGTCGAATCGGCCAGCGGCCTGCACGGCAGGATTGCCGATGTCGGACCACACATGCCTGAGCAGCTGGCTACGGTCGCCCAGCGCAACCACGTCGGCGGTGTAGGGGTAGGCGTCCGCCTGTCCAATCGACAATGCCGCCATCGGGCCGGGAGGGAGCACCGGCTGGACGCGGGGCAGTACCGACGGTGCCTTGCCAACGAATCCCCGGCTTCGGTCCCTGGCATCCTGTTCTTCCGCGTTGATCAGGCTGATGGCTGCCTCGCGCTGCCCGACCCACGCACTGCCATTCCATGCTGCAAAGGCCGCCAGCACCGCCAGAAGGCCAAGCAGCACCGGCAACGCCCGGTCACGCAGCAGGCGACGGATCTCATGCCCTGCGATCGACAGGCTGCTCATGGGGCACTCCCGAGATGCCGCGCGGACGTAAACACCAGCCCCAGGGCCAGCAGCACCCAGGCCAGCAGGATGGCGAAGTTCACCGACTGTGCCGCGGCGATGTGGCCCAGCGGGGGTTGTTGCGGGCTGTACGCCACGGAGCGGGTAAGGGTCGCGATATCGGCCAGATGCTTGCTGCCGTTCGCGGCCTTGTGCTGTTTCACTTCCAGGTTGAGTGCCTGGATCAGCCGGTAGCGATAGTCCTCGACCCCGCGCAGGAACGCCAGATGTGCAGGGAAGTCGGTGCGCGCCAGTGCCCGTGACACGGCCTGCAGCGCGAGGGTGGGGGACAGCGCCGCGAAGGCGCGTTGCGTGATCGCCTGCCGCTGGTAGGTGGCGTAGATGCGCTCGAAGTGGCGGTTGTAGGTCTCGGTGGAATTCGCTTCGGCGAACTCCAGCGCCACACCGCGGAAGTTGACCGGAAGATCGTCCACGTCCTTCACCTGGTAGCGTGCCAGCATCTCTGCTTTCAGTGCGTCCAGCCGCTTGTCCGCCGGGTCGTGACCATCAGCGCCGTGCTCCGCGTCCTCGGTGACCGCCGCCCGGAACGCGGGTGCAGTAGGCGTGGGATACAGCGACTCGGCCAGTGCGGGGGCCACCCGCGGCGCGAGCAGGGTGGCCACCACCCAGAAGCCGAGCAGCACCACCAGCGACGTGCGTGCTGCGCTGAAGCGCGCCGAGACACCGATGGTGATGGCGCAGAACACCAGGAGATAGAGCGCATACGCCGCGAACATCGCAACGAGCGCCGTGATGTCGGCCGTGCCGAGGGTGCGGCCGACCATGCCCGGAAGGCTGACCGCCAGCAGGGCGAGCACCAGCAGCAGCGATGCCGTTGCCAGCGCGATCAGCCGGCCGCCGATCAGGACGTGGGCCGATGCACCACTGCCGAGCTCCTGGCGGAGGGTTTCGCGGGCGACATCGCCGGAGAGGCTGGCGAATCCGGCAAGGATGATCAGCAGAGGCGCCACGACCTGCAGCGCCCATGCGGCGGAGAAGCCATCGAACCGGCTGAGCGCGGTGCCGGCGTCGACGGGTCGGTGCCGGGCCGGGTTCTGCGCATGGCCTTCGATGAACACCGAGGTGCCGACGAAATCCGTGATGCCCGGGTCGAGCGCCGCCAGCGGCCGCACCGGCGCGGGAATGGCGCGGCCGACGTGCGCGGCAGCATGCGGGTCGATCGTGCCCTGGCTGTCCCATAGCCCGGCCTCCTGCTCCGCTACGATCTGGCGCTCCTGGGCCTGCTGCGCCAGCCGTGCTGCGCCCGTGGTAACCGACGCTCCCGCAAGCAGCAGCAGGGTCAGCGCGAGCCATAACAGGCGCCGCTCGCGCCACATCAGCTTCAGCTGGGTCGCGGCAACGGCCAGCGTCTGGCGCACGGCGGATGCGGGTCTGGAGAAGGTGGGGGAGGCATCGCTCATGGCGGGCGCCCTACCAGCGATGGGTCAATGTCATGGACAGGAATCGGCCGAGCGCCGTTGCATTGGTCGGGTCGAAACCGGTGTTGATGCTGTTGACGATGAAGGGCGGATTCCGGTCGAACAGGTTCTGCACGTTGAAGGCCAGCGAAGTGCCCTGTCCGGCACCGGCAGCACCGCTGAAGTCATACCTGAGATTGAGGTCGACCGTCGTCCACGAGCTGACATGGGGGTCGGCGCGGTTGGCGGGATCGCGATAGCTGTCCACGTAGTTCACGAACAGCCCGCCGGCAACCTGCCGGTGGCTCATGGCGAGGCCGCCGCGCACCTTCAGGTCGACCGGGAAGTACACCGCATTCACCGCGTCCACCTCGGGCGAGGTGGCGGTCACGCGGCGCTTGGAATCGATGATGTACTGGCCGGCAAGGTTCAACGCGATGCGGGTCTGGCCAGCGTCGAAATCGTAGGAGGCATTGAAGTCGACGCCGCGCTGCGACGTGAACGCGTTGTTGCGGAAGCGGTTGTCGAGGATGACTTCGCTGCTGGTTTCATCGGTTCCTGGTGCCAGGGCATAAGGGCCCACCCGCGATACGAACAGGCCCAGGCCGGAGGCACCCAGCTGGCGCGCCTGCTGGATCTGCTGCGGCGTCGGGTTGACGGTCAGCAGGTCCGCATAGGGCGCGGTGGACTGCAGGAACAGCGACGGGAAACTGCCGCCGAAACCGCTGCCGATCCGGTCGGCATACTCGATGTGATAGTAGTTCGCGTCGATCTTGAGGCCCGGCAGCGACGGGGGCGCGAACGAGAAGCCGCCGGTCCAGGTCTTGGCACGTTCGGGCCCCAGATCCGGGTTGCCGTTGGAGAGCATCATCAGCACCGTGCTTCCGTTGGCCGCGCTCGGGTTGGGTACTTTGGCCACCACCACGGTGTTGTTCAGCTGCATGTCCTGGTAGACCGGCGCCCGGTAGGAGCGGCCGTAGCTGGTGCGGAATGAAAGTCCTTCCGTTGCTTCCCACAGCAGGCCGAGCTTGGGATTGAGGGTGGAACCGAAATCGCTGTAGTCGTCGTAGCGTGCGGCCGCAGTCAGCGACAGCCGACGAACGCCAGGCATGTCTGCCAGCAGCGGAATGTTGAGCTCAGCGAAAGCGGAACGGATCGCGCGCTGCAGATCCAGCGGCTTCTCAAGCCCGCGGTGGTCGAGCAGTTCATAGCCATCGCGGCGGTAGCCCGCACCGAATGCCGCGCGTACGCCGCCGGCCGGAAGATTGAACAGCTCGCCGTCGGCGATCACTTCCAGATAGCGCGATTCGGAGTTCGTATCCGTCGGCGGCGCGGTGCTGACCGAGCTGCCGGTGATGGTCGTTCTCTCGTAGGAGACGTCGCTCCTGCCGAATCCGGAATTCAGGCGGGCCTGCCACTGGCGCGGAAGCTCGAGAGTAAGCCCGGCGAACACATCGAACTGCCGCGTGTGCGGGAACAGGCGGGTCTCGTCGGCGGTGCCGGAAATGGTGGTGTCCATCTCGCGCTTGGCAAAGGAGCCGGTCAGGTTGAGCGTCAGCACATCACTGAGCTCCTGCACGCCGTCCAGATACAGGCTGTGCCGCTTCGAACCGGGATAGATGTCGTAGGGCCTGACCGTAACGTTCCGGGAAAAGTCCTTGTCGACGGCGGCGAGGTTGCCCTGCTTCAGGAACTCGTAGCTGGCCATCAGGTGGCCACCCTCCCACGACCAGCCGGCCGACTGCGATGCCTGGTATTCGTCCATGTTGCCGCGGGTGACGCTGCCGTAGCGCAGTGAGGTTTCATAGCCGGTGAAATCGCGGCGCAGGACGATGTTGACCACACCGCCGACGGCGTCGGTGCCGTAGATGGCCGAGGCGCCATCGGTGAGGATCTCCACGCGCTCGATGGCACTCAGCGGAATCAGCGAGATGTCGACGTACTGATAGCGGTTAGAGGGGGTCACGCGGTGGCCATTGATCAGCGTCAGCGTGGTGCCCGTGCCGAGGCCACGCAGGTTGATGGCGGTGCCCTGGCCGAAGTTGTTGCCGGTATCGCGGTCGACGCCGAGGTTGCCGACGTTGGCGCCGTTGGCACCACCGCCGAAGTTCTGCGGCAGCTTCTCGAAGAGCTGCTGCAACGAGGCCACCCCGGTTCGATCAATGGCCTCCCGGTCGATCACGATGACCGGGGAGGCGCCGCCGCCAATGGCATCGCGGATGTTGCTGCCAATGACCATCACCTTGTCCAGCGTGGCGGTATCGGATCGCCGGTCGCCCTGGACAGGACTGCCGGGAACGCTGGCATCCTGCGCCATTGCCGGCGCGTTGAGCTGCAGAGCGGCGGCCAGGCTGGCGACCACCAATGCCGCCGGCCTGGCGGTGGATGCGTTGTTCATGCCCCGGTCCATCGATCTCATCGGATGTTGGTCTGCGGCACGAGCCATCGCGCCTTCAATGGCGATGTTATATCATATCATTCAAGATGCGCGACGATCTCTTGCTGTGCCGAAGGGCGACGGCAGGGGCACCGCCACACAGGAGCCACTGCACAGATGCCGGACCGACGCTGATGAGAATGTTCGCGCTGCCGCCGCCGGTCACCGAGATCCTCACCGCGTACTGGAAGGCGGACCGCAGGCTGCTGCTGTTGATTGCCGCCATCGTCGTGCTTTCCAGCCTGGCCACGGTGGCAGCGCCGTACCTGTTCTCGCGCCTGATCGACCGCATCAGCACGGAAGGCATCCGTGAACTGGCGGGAGGGTTCCTGCTCTACGCGGTGATGCTCGGCGCCGCCAGCATCCTGCAGAACACCGTGCAGTACCTGTCGTTCCTCAGTGGCGAGAACCTGGGTTTCATCACCAGCACCCGCTACTTCGCGCGGCTGCTGAAGAAGACATACGGCTTCTTCCTGGATTACAACGCAGCCGAACTGCAGGTGGCCGGGGAGAAGGGCCGCAACGCCCTGAAGATCGTGGTGCAGCTTGGCCTGGTGGTGTTCATTCCCAGCGCACTGCAGATCCTGCTGACCCTGCTGACACTGGGTGCGCTGATCAACCTGCAGATGGTGGCGATCGTGCTGGGCTACGGTTCTGTGGCCGTCACGCTCTCGGCCATCGCTACGCGGCGAGCACGGATCCATCGTGAGGCGGCGGTCGAAGCGGGCCAGCAGAATGCGCGCTTCGTCGGCAATGCGATGAATGCGATGGAGACGCTGCGCCAGTTCGGCGGCAGCGCGTGGATGATCCAGCGCTTCGAGCAGAAGGCCCTGGAGGTCCGCGACAGTTGGCGGGCGTACGTGCTGCAGCGGATCGGTTTCATCGCGCTGCTGGGCATCGGCCTGGCGATCGAGTTCATCGTCACCTTCGTACTGCTGCTCCCGCGCTATCAGAGCGGTGACCTGAGCGTCGGCGATATCGTGCTGTTCAACCTGCTGTTGCTGCAGCTCAACATGCCCTTTGAAATGATGGCGCGCTCGATCGATGACGTTGCCCGTTCGTGGACGCTGCTGACGCCGCTATCGGCCCTGTGGGCGGCACCCGAAGAGCGGCAGGCAGCAAACGCCGGCCGATTCCACGGAGAATGCGGCCGGATCGAGTTCCAGCATGTCAGCCATCGCTACGGCAATGGCCGTGGCGTCCGGGATGCGTCCTTCCACGCCGGGCGCGGCGGCATCAACTTCCTGATGGGGGAGACCGGGGCAGGGAAGTCGACGCTGTTCAAGCTGGCACTGAAGTCGATCGAGCCCCAGCACGGTCGCATCCTGGTGGATGGCATCGACCTGGCCGACATCGACCGTGCCGCGTGGCACGCCGCCGTCGCCGTCGTTCCCCAGGATGTCATCCTGCTCAACGAGAGCCTGGCCGACAACATCCTGCTGGGGCGCCCGCGCGACGACGCCCGGTTGCGCCGCGCGACCCGCCAGGCGTCGATCCTGGCCTTGATCGACGCGCTGCCCGAAGGCTTTGAAACCACCGTGGGCGAGCGTGGCCTGAAACTTTCCGGCGGGGAACGGCAGCGCATCGCCATTGCGCGTGCACTCTACGGAGAGCCCGCCATCCTGTTCCTGGATGAAGCCAGCTCGGCGCTGGACGAGGCGACCGAGCGCGAGATCATGGGCCATATCCGCGCGCTTGCCGGTGATGTCACGATCGTGGCCATCACCCATCGCCGCAGCGTGGTGACCGCAGCCGACCAGGTGATCGTGCTGGCCACGGGCTGACGCGACATGACGGACACCTGCACCTGCAGCTGGGGCGCGATGCTTCTGGGGTACGCTGTGCGCGACCGTTCCCGGTGCCACCTGTGCAGTCGACGCCTGGCCCGTGACCCCGCACCGACTTATCCCAGGAATCCCGCATGCCCGACAACCCTCCACCACTGAACATCCTGGCGTTTGCCGGCAGCCTGCGTGGCAACAGTTACAACCGTCGCCTGATCAGGGCCGCGGCAGGCGCCGCGCCTGCGGGCCTGCTGCTGACCGTGCATGACACCATTGCCGATATTCCGCTGTTCGACGAAGACCTGGAAGCCGCCGATCCGGCCGGTCCTGCCGGGGTCAAGCGCCTGCGCGCGGCCATTGCAGCCGCTGACGGCGTGCTGATCGCCACGCCGGAGTACAGCCAGTCCCTGCCCGGCGTACTCAAGAACACGCTCGATTGGCTGTCCCGCGAGGATGCCGAATACCGCACGGTCCTTTCGGCCAAGCCGGTGGCGATCATCGGCGCCACGCCGGGTCACTGGGGCACCAAACTGGCACAGTCGCAGCTGCGCCATACACTGACCGCCATGGGGGCATTGACCATGGCCTCGCCACAGCTCTATGTGGCCGAAGCAGCGGCCGCCTACAACAATGACGCGGACGATTTCGACGCGGCGACGCGCAAGCGCCTGCAGCGCTTCCTGGAGGGATTCCAGGCTTGGGTCCAGTTGCTGCAGGGCAGGGCATCGCGCGGTTGAGTCGTGCCGGCAGAGGGCGTCAGCGCCCGCCGGTGCCAGCGCCCGGATCATGCAGCCCGCGCAGTTTTTTCTTGTTGATCTTGCCCACGCTGGTCCGCTCGATCGCATCCACGAAGCTGACACGCTCCGGAATCGCATAGCGTGAGATGTCTCCGGAACGGCTGCGCGCTGCGACCAGTTCGATGATCTCCGCCTCTGACACATCACGGCCGGGCTGCCTGACCACCAGTGGCAGCGGCCGTTCGCCCCATTTCGCATCGGCGATACCGATCACCGCGACCTCGCTGACCGCCGGGTGCAGTGCGATGATGTCTTCCAGCGCGAGCGAGGAGATCCATTCGCCACCGGTCTTGATCACGTCCTTGATGCGATCGGTGACGCGCAGGTAGCCACCTACATCGATGTTGCCGATGTCGCCGGTGTGCAGGTAGCCGCCCGCCCACAGCGCTGCCGAAGCGTCCGGATCGTGCAGGTAACCCTGGGTCAGCCAGGGGGCTCGTGCCACCACTTCGCCGGTGGCGACGCCATCGTGGTCGACATCGCCCATGTCCGGGTCGACAATCCGCAGGTCCACCAGCGGCACCGGAATGCCGGCCTTGGTGCGCAATGAAAGCACCTCGTTGGCATCGGTCACGCTGTCCACGTCGATCTGGGCGATGGTGAGCAGAGGGCAGGTCTCGGACATGCCATAGCCGCCGAAGATATCGATGCCCCGTGCCAGTGCACGCTGCGCCAGGGCACGGGGCAGGGCGGCACCGCCGATGATCACCTTCCAGCGCTCCAGGTCGGTCTGCGCCGCGTCCGGATGCTCCAGCAGCATGTGCAGGATGGTTGGCACACAGTGCGAGAAGGTCACCTTTTCGCGCGCGATCAACGCCAGCAGCTTCGCAGGCAGGTAGCGCCCCGGATAGACCTGCCTGATGCCCATCGCGGTAGCCACGTAGGGCAGGCCCCACGCGTGCACATGGAACATCGGGGTCATGGGCATGTAGACGTCGTCACGGTGCAGGCGGCCCTGGCGGGGGGCGCCGCCGAGCGCGGCCATCGCCGCCAGCGAATGCAGCACCAGCTGCCGGTGGCTGAAATAGACCCCTTTGGGCAACCCGGTGGTTCCGGTGGTGTAGAACACCGTGGCACGGGCATTCTCGTCGAAGTCCGGGAAGCGGACGACCGGCGTGGCATCACGCAGGCCCGTTTCGTACTCGGTGGCGAAGCCTGGCGGCAGCGGGCCATCGGCATCGTCCAGCAGAATGCGGGTGCGCAGGTCCGGCAGCTGCTCGTCGATGGCGTCCAGCAGCGGCAGGAACTCGCGGTTGGCCAGGATCGCCCGCGCGCCGCTGTGGTTCAGCGTGTACGCGATCTGCTCGGGGGCCAGGCGCACGTTCACCATCATCAGCACCGCACCGATCATCGGCACCGCGAAGTAGGCCTCCAGGTAGCGGTTGCTGTCCCAGTCCATCACCGCCACCGTGTCGCCGTGGCCGACTCCCAGCGAGGTCAGCAGGCCTGCCAGCTGGCCGATGCGCGCGTGCAGGGTGCGGTAATCGAACCGTACCTGGTCGCCGTAGACGATTTCCTGTCCAGGGCTCACCGCCAGCGGCATCAGCAGCAGCTGCTTGATCAGCAGTGGATAGGCATGGGCATCGGGAGTGGGGGCGGATGACATGGCATTTCCTCGTGGACGGCGTTGCGGTCGCCGGCCTTCTCCGCCCCACACTAGCAAGCCCTTCCTGCTGTACCAGCGTACCTAGGTACCTGTTCCCGCGCGCAGCCGATTTGATAATCTCGCCAGGACATGCCAACCCTGCTCATCGCCGATGATCACCCCTTGTTCCGTGCGGCACTGCATCGCGCGGCGGAAGAGGCGGTCGCCGATCTGCAGATCAGCGAGGCTGATTCGCTGGACGG
Source organism: Stenotrophomonas sp. AS012628 (assembly GCF_010608305.1). Taxonomy (NCBI): domain Bacteria; kingdom Pseudomonadati; phylum Pseudomonadota; class Gammaproteobacteria; order Lysobacterales; family Lysobacteraceae; genus Stenotrophomonas; species Stenotrophomonas sp. AS012628. The sequence goes on from NZ_VMBJ01000001.1 coordinate 72,356, forward strand.
CGTGCTGGAGGTGATCGAGAACCAGTCGATCGACTTGATGCTGCTTGACCTGCACATGCCCGGCAACCACGGGCTGGCCGGATTGGCCACGATCCGTGCCCTGCAGCCGGGCCTGGCGATCATCATCGTCTCCGCCAACGAGGAGCCGCAGGTCATCCGGCGTGCCATCGACCTCGGCGCCGCAGGCTACCTGCCCAAGAGCTCGGGCTTGAACGAACTGCAGTCCGCGCTGCAGTCCGTGCTGGAGGGTGAGCGCTGGATTCCAGCGTTGCTGCGCGAGCCGGTGGCGCGGGTGGCACCGTTTAGCAGGGATGCCGACCTGGCCGCACGACTGGCCAGCCTGTCGGCACATCAGTACAAGGTGCTGGGGCTGGTGGCCGAGGGCCTGCTCAACAAGCAGATCGCCGACCGGCTGGGCGTACAGCTGCGCACGGTCAAGGCACACATGACACGCATCATGGAGCGGCTGGGCGTGCGCAACCGCGCGCAGGCCATCCGCGTGCTGCACGAAATGGGATTGGCCGATCCGTCCCGGCAGATCGAAGAGCTTCCCGAGCCCTGATGGGTCAGGGCGTGGCAGTGGTCGCCAGCAGGTGGTTGATCGCCCAGCGCAGCGCCAACGGCTTGAACGGCTTGTTGAGCAGGGACAGCCCAACGCCGCGCACCGCCTCGCGCGTATCGCTGCCGGTATCGGCGCTGAGGATCACCGTCGGCCGCGGCCCATGCATGCCCACCAGCCGCTTCCACAGCGCAACACCGGTATCGCCATCATCCAGGTGATAGTCGAACAGCCACAGCGCCGCCTCGTGCGCTGAGGGTCCGATGTCATCGGCGTTGCCTGCCGCGATCACATCGCAACCCCAGGAATGCAGCAGCTGCCGCATCGCCTCCAGTGCGTCCGGGTCGTTGTCCACCACCAGTACACGAATTCCCTTCAGGGCGCTGCTGCCGCCCGTCGGTGGTGGACTGCGCGGGGTCACAGGGGGTGCTGCGCGTTGCACGCTGATCGAGAAGGCCGAGCCATGCCCGGGTACGCTGCGCAGGTGCAAGGGTGCATGCAGCAGGTCGGCGATGCGGTGCGCGATGGTCAAACCCAGGCCCAGTCCTTGCCCGTTGCTGCGATCGACCCGGTGGAACTCCTCGAACACCACCGCCTGCTGCTCCGGAGCAATGCCGGGGCCGGTGTCATGCACGCCGATCATCAGTGCCTGCCCCTGGCGGCGTACACCCAGCAAGACACCGCCATGGCGGGTGTAACGAATGGCGTTGGCCAGGAAGTTCTGCAGCACCCGGCGCAGCAGCAGCGGGTCGCTATGGACCCAGGCCTGGCTCCGCACGTGGCGGAACTGCAGGCCACGCGCCGCCGCAAGCACTGCGAACTCCTGCGCAAGCGGATCCAGCACGGTCGACAGCGCGAAGGGGCGCGGATCGGCCACCAGCCCACCGGCTTCCAGTCGCGAGATATCCAGCAGGCCGGACAGCAGGTCATCAGTGGAATCCAATGCGCCGCGGATCTGCCGCAGGAAACTGTCGAGGAACTCGGACTCGATGTGCTGCGACATCGCCTCGGTCAGCAACTGGGCCGCATGCAGGGGCTGGATGAGATCATGGCCGACCGCCGTCAGGAAGCGCGTTTTTGCCGCGTTCGCGCGCTCGGCCTCCTGTACCGCCTGCTGCAGCCGCGCGGTGCGGTCCTGTACCCGGCGTTCCAGATTCTCATTACTGCGCTTGAGCGCATCTTCCGCGCGGCGGAACGCCGTGACATCGGTGAAGGTGGCTACATAGCCACCGCCCGGCATCGGGTTGCCGCGGATCTCGACGATGGTGTCATCGGGGAAGATCCGTTCGGACAGGTGTGGCGTGCCACGGCGCATATGCGCGACGCGGCGCTGCAATGCCTTGGTCGGCGTGTCGCCAGGGCCGTCGCCGATCTTCAGCTGTCCCAGTGCCCATGCCGTGAGGTTGACCACCGGTTGCCCGACCTGCAGCAGCTCCGGCGGAAACTTGAACAGCGCGGCGTAGCGGCTGTTCCAGGCCACCAGCTGCAGCTGCGCATCGACCACGCTGATGCCCTGGCTCATGTTCTCCAGCGCAGCTTCCAGCAGGCGCTGGTTGAAGCGCAGCACCTGGGTGGCCTCGCCGACGGCGCGGGTCACCGCATCCAGCGGCGCGGCGCCGCCCTCGCGTGCGGCTTCGACCAACAGCCGTGCCATGCCTGCGCCGACCACGGCCGTCAGCTCACGCTCGACGGCGGTGACCCGGTCGTCATCCAGCATCTGCCCGGCGTGGCCCTCCAGCAGCTGGCGCGCACGCTCCTGGCCAAGGAAGCGTCCGGCGGTCCTGCGCAGGGACGCCGCAGCCACCGCATCCCGCCTCCGCGGCAAGGACGGACGCACGGCCCGCGACACCAGGGCCACGGCCAGCAGGTTGACCGCCAGGCTGGCCCCCATGCTGATGGCGATATGCCCCGGCTGCACGCGCAGCGAGACCACCGACAACCAATGCAGCCCGTCAGCGCCGACCGACGGCGTCGCGGCCGGGATCACCATCGGCAGCAGTACCAGCCACAGCCAGGCCAACGAGCCCAGCACAATGCCGGCCATGATGGCCGCGGAGGGCGTACGTGGGCGATACACCGCCAGCAGCACAGCCGGTGCCAGCTGCGAGAGGGCGGTGAAGGACATCAGGCCGAAATCGCTGAGTGCCTCGGTGTCGCTCATCGCGCGGCTGTACAGCCACGACATCAGGAACACGGCGAGGATGCCGGCACGGCGGAACGCCAGCACGCGCGGGCGCAGATCGGCGTTGGCCACGCCACCCTCGATGCCGCCGAGCAGGCGCGAACCGAATCCGTGGTTGCCAAGCATGATCGACAGGGTCAGCCCGGAGAGGATCATCATGCCGGTGGCCGCGCTCAGGCTGCCCAGATAGGCCAGCAGCGCCAGCAGATGATGGCCACCGGCCTGCGGCAGCGCCAGCACGTACAGGTCCGGTGATACCGAGGCCGGCAGCTGCGCGGCACCGGCCAATGCCATCGGCACCGACGGCAGACCGATCAGCAGCAGGTAGACCGGGAACATCCAGCGTGCCGTCTTCAGGTCCGAGGTCTGGCGAAGCTCGACCACGCCGACGTGGAACTGGTGAGGCAGGGTGAACGCGGAGATCGCCCCCAGCGCGACCATGGTGAGATAGTCCGGCACGATGGCCGGTGGCGGCAGTTGCGCCATCTTCTCCAGCAGCGGCGTGCCGGCTTTGTGCACGGACAGCGCCGCATACAGGCCAATGGCCAGCAGTGCGACCAGTTTCAGCACCGATTCCAGGCCCAGCGCGACCACGATGCCGCGGTTGGGCTCGGTAGCCGAGGCCTTGCGTGCACCGAACAGCAGGGTGAACGCGGCCATCGTCAGCGCGAACCAGAACGACATGTCCAGCTGCGCACCGGCAGGCGCGAACCGATCACCCAGCAGGGCACCCAGCCCCTGGCTGACGGCTTTCAGCTGCAGTGCGATGTAGGGAATGATGCCGAACAGCGCCACCAGGGTGATAGTGAAGCCGAGGCCGCGATCGGCACGCAGTCGTGCAACGACCAGATCGGCGATGGTGGCACTGTTGTGCTGCTTGGCCAGCCGCCCGAGGCGGAGCAGGAACGGCAGGCCCAACGCGAAGATCAGCGCCATGCCGGCCAGGGTCGGTGGAATGGGGAAACCCCATTGCAGCCCCTGCGAGGCCGCACCGTAGTAGGTCCACGCGGTGCAGTGCACGGCCAGCGACAGTGCATAGATGAGCGGCCAGGCCTTCGAAAGCCGGTGCCCGCGGCGCTCGCCCCACAGCGCCACGCCAAACAGCAGTGCGGTCCATGCAATGCAGGCGAAGAGGACGATGGAGGGCGTCAACATCGCTCCAGTGTAGGGAGAGAAGCGGGCAGGGTGGTGCTAGGCGGCGATCACGATCAGTGACAGCTGCTCAGCGACCAGTGCCAGCTCGCCATCGGCGACCCGCTCGACGGCCTTGCGCTGGGTCAGCAGCCACTGGCCGGGCTGGCGCGCATCCAGTGACACCAGCTGCGAGCGTACCCGCACCTCGGACCCGCTCGGCACCGGCGCCAGGAAGCGGACCTTGTTCAAGCCGTAGTTGAGCGCATGGGCGATGCCGGGGAAGCCGACGAGGGCGGCCACATCGTCCTCCACCGTCAGCGAGAGCAACAGGAAGCCATGTGCGATGGTATGCCCACCCGGCATCTGCGCCTGCGCCCGCGCTGGATCGACATGGATCCAGTTGTGGTCACCGGTGGCGTCGGCAAAAGCATCGATGCGCGCCTGGTCCACGCGGGTCACGCCACTCAGCCGCTCACTGGCGGCCCACTGCTGCAACGCCTGCAGGGCGGGAGGCAGGTCGCTGTCCGCACTCACGCCACACGCTCCAGCAAGGTCAGGATCGCGTCACGCGCCTCTGGCTCGGACAGCATCGGCGCGTGCCCCACATCGGGCACCTCCACCAGGCGGGCACTTTCCGAGGTGGCCGCCATCTGCCGCGCGACATCGGCCGGCAGAATGTCGGACAGCGCACCGCGTACCACCAGCACCGGCACCCGTGCGGTCAGCCCGCGGACCGCACGCCACAGCAGCGGACGCAACAGCCACAGCAACCATGGCCGGGTAGTACGGATCACTGCCGGGTCGTAGTCCAGTTCCAGCAGGCCATCGCTGCGCGGGCGGAAGGTGCGCACCGCCATCTGCCGCCAGTCGTCGGTGCTGAAGCGCGGGAACGCAGCCTTGCCGATGGATTCCACGTAGGCCGTGGCCTGCACCAGGTCCATCGGAGGGACCGGCTTGCCGGCGTACTTGCCGATCCGTGCCAGCGCCTCGCGTGGCACCTTGGGGCCGGCATCGTTGAGCACCGCCCCGGAAATCCGCCCGGGCGCGCGCGAGGCGAGGGTGATGGTCACCAGCACGCCCAGCGAGGTGCCGATGAACACCGCCTTGTCGACGTTCTGCGAGCGCAGCAACGCAACCATGTCATCCGCATAGGCACGCGGGTTGTAGCTGGACGGGTCATATGCGCGTTCCGAGCCTGCACGACCACGCAGGTCGACCGCGATCACGCGCCAGCCCTCGGCGGTGAGTACATTGGCAAGCGCATCGAAGTCGGCACCATTGCGGGTCAGTCCTGGAATGCAGACCACCGTGCCACGCGCTGCCTGCCCCGCATCGGGTGCATGGTCGCGCGCATGCAGGCGCAATCCATCATTGCTGTTCCAGTACAGGTCGTCGTAAGACTGCGTCATGCAGAAGCTTCCTGAAGATCGTAACGGATGCGCTAGAAATCGTAACGGACGCTGAGGCTATATTCGCGTGGTGGGCCATAGAAGCCAATCAGCGTGCCGACCGCCGGGATGTTGTAGCCGGTGGTGCGGTATTCCTTGTCGGCCAGGTTGGTGCCCTGCAGCGAGAAGGTCCACGCGTCATCCAAGCGCCAGATGACGCCGGCATTGACCAGCCCGTAACCCTGCTGTCGGATCACCGGGCTGAGGTCGGTGGTCGGCCACACTTCGCTCTGGTAACTGTAGCTCACCCGTGCCGACAGGTTGCTGCCGTTGGCCAGGTCGGTGCGGTATTCCACGTTGAACGCACCAGAGAATTCCGGGGCATTGGTGAACTTCATCTGCCTGGCCACGTTGATGCCGCGGTCCATGTACTCGTCGTACTTGGTATCCAGCCATGCCAGGTTGCCGGAAATCAGCCAGTGCTGGCTGGGCAGGTACTGATACTCGACTTCCAGGCCTTTGACGGTACCGGCGCCGGCGTTGGTGAAGTCGCCGAAGAAGGAATCGTCGATGCCATCGCCGTTGGTATCCAGGCCGGTGAACACCGACAGCTGAATGTCCTTGTACTTGTTGTAGAACGCCGACAGGTTCAGGAACAGGCGCTGGTCGAGGAAGGCCATCTTGCTGCCGACTTCGTAGCTGTCCACGGTCTCGTCATCGAACGGCTCCGCCGAGCGCGGTACCGCCACCGCGTTGGCGCGGATGTTGTAGCCACCGGACTTGAAGCCACGCGTCGCCAGGCCATAGACCATGATGTCCGGGGTGATCTGGTAGTCCAGCGAGACCTTGGGCGAGACGTTCTTGAAGTTGGTCTTCTTGTCGAAATCGGCGGTCACCGCCGCCGGCCGACTGAAGCCCGGGTCGGCGTAGAGGCGGTTCAGCACGATCGCGCGCTTGTCCTCGTCGGTGTAGCGGGCGCCGACATCGAGCTTCAGTCTGCTGGTCAGGTCGAAGGTCCAGTCCGCGTACAGCGCGATGCTGTCGGTCAGCACCTTGCCCTGGTTGTCGGCGAACTGCGCACTGAAGTAGTTGTTCTGGATCTGCCCGCCAGCTTCGCCGCTGAACTGGTACAGGCCGACCACGCCGCGCACCCGGCCGCCGGCATCGTAGTTCAACTGCACTTCGTTGCTGACCTGGTCGTCGTGGTAGGTGCCACCCACGTCGGCGAGCTTGACCGGCGCGGTATCGAAGTCGATGTTGGCCTCGCTGTCCGATTCACGCTTGGCGATCACGTACTTCAGTGCGATGTCTTCGTTCGGCCGCCAGTTCACCGTGGCCGAGGCGCCCTTGCTCTCCACGTTGTTGAGGTTGCGCATGCCCGAGCGGATGTCATAGCGGCTGTCCATCGGCGGGTAGGCGCGCAGGAACGGATTGGGCGCCAGCATCTTCGAGCCGCGCATGCCGGACTGATCGTCGATCCAGTCCAGTGCGAACTGCACGTCGAAGTCATCGCCCGCATACGCGCCCAGGTTCAGGCGTGCCGCGTTGATCTGCTTGTCGCTGACCGGCTGGCCGTTGAAGGTGTTCTCGCCAAACCCGTCGTGGTTCATGCTGGCCACCGCTACACGGGCGCGCAGGCCGCTGTCGGCACCGCCGATCGGGCCGCCGATGGCCGCCTTCGCATCCAGCTGGCTGTAGTTGCCCACGGTGATCTGGGCGAAGCCCTCGGCCTGGGTGGGCAGGCCGCGCGAGATGTACTTGATCGCGCCGCCGATGGTGTTCTTGCCATACAGCGTGCCCTGCGGGCCGCGCAGCACCTCGATGCGCGAGACATCGAACACATCCAGCAGCGCACCCTGCGGGCGCGCGATATAGACGTCGTCCAGGTAGATGCCCACGCCCGGATCGGCGCCCCAGGTGGGATCGGACTGGCCGATGCCACGGATGTAGGCGGTGACCGTGCTGCTGGCGCCGCGGGCAGCGTAGATGGTGAGGTTGGGCACCTGCGCATCCAGGTCGCTGATGTCCTGGACATTCATCTTGTCCAGCGCCTCGGAGGTAAACGCAGTGACGGCAACCGGCACCTCCTGCAGGGTTTCCTCGCGCTTGCGTGCGGTGACCTTGATGCTGTCCAGGTTGGTGGGTGATGCAGTCCTGCCCGCCGTCGGCGTGGCCTGGGGCGCTTCCTGTGCCAGTACCGGCCCGGAAGCCAGCAGCGCGCCGATCATGAGACTCAAACAATTCCGTTTCATTCGGTCCTCCCCCAGACAGGTGCTTGCAGATGGCCCATTGCCACCCCTGCAGCGAAGGCTAGCGGTGTCATCGGGCAGCGGCGAGTGGACCTAGGTCCAGTCGGCAGCGGCCGCCGGATGCGGATACTGGGCGCGCCCCCAGCCGGAAGCGCATCCCGGTACCCCTTCATCCACGACTCACGCATGAGGATCTGGCCATGAAATCCGGAATCGATTCGATCAAGGTTGTACTGCTGGTGCTGTGCAGTTGGCTGGCAATGGCGGGCAGCGCCGGTGCCGCAGGCCCGGCCGGGCATTGGGACATTGGCCTGTACGGCAATCTGTTCGGCGCCCGCGAATACCAGGTGTGGGTGCCCGCCGGCTACGACGACACACAACCGCTGCCTCTGCTGCTGGTGCTGCACGGCTGCGTGACCGGGCCGAACCTGATGGGCGAGGCCTCGGGCTTCAACGATGTGGCCGACACCGAAGGCTTCATCGTGGTCTACCCGCGGCAGAACGTCACCTCCAATCCGGCCCGCTGCTGGAACTGGCAGCTGCCGATCAACCAGGCACGCGACAGTGGCGAGCCCTCGCTCCTGGCCGGCATCGTGGAAAAGGTGAAGGCGGCTTACAGTGTTGATCCGCATCGCGTGTACGTCACCGGCATTTCGGCGGGCGGCGCGATGACCTCGATCATGCTGGGCTGCTATTCGGACGTGTTCGCCGCAGGTGCCATCCATTCCGGTGGCATGTTCAAGGGCGCGACCACGATTTCCGGCAGCGCCTACGCACTGTTGGCCGGCAGCATCTACTCGCCGGACAGCAACGGTCGCCTGGCATGGCAGTGTTCGGGTTCGCCGTCGCCGCGACCGCTGCCGGTGCTGGTGTTCCATGGCAGCGCCGACCTCACCGTCAACCCGGTGAACGGGCAGCAGGCCGTGCGCCAGTTCCTGCAGACCAATGACCTGGCCGACGACGGCATGGACAACGATTCGGTGAAGTACGTGCCGACCAGCACCTATCACGGCCAGGTGCCGGGCGGCCGCGCGTATACCGTCGACACCTACGCGTACGGCGGCAGGACGCTGGTCCAGCACTATGTGGTGCAGGGCATGGGGCATGCCTGGAGCGGCAGCCAGTCGGGCCTGCCATTCACCGACCCGAAGGGGCCGGATGCCACGCTGATCACCTGGCTGTTCCTGAAGGACTACCAGCGCTGAGTGGTCGCCGCTGCAGCGTCAAGCCTGGCGGTCGAGACACCATGCTAGCCTTCCCTTTGGCAGGATTGCCTGACAGGGGGAAGGCATGGATACCCGGCGCCGAGATTCCATCGTATTGGCTGCATCCGGCATGCTCGCACTGGCACTGTCCGACAATGCGCTCGCGCATCCGGGCGGGCTCGACAAGCAGGGTTGCCACACCAACCGGAAAACGGGTGAGTATCACTGCCATCGAGGCGCTCCAGCCGCCCCTCGATACGTCGACACTCCGCGCAGCAGTTTCGCCCCTGCCCCCGCGCGCGGTTCCCGGGCATTTGCCAACTGCGCGGAGGCCCGCGCCGCCGGGGTTGCGCCGGTACGGCGTGATGATCCGGGGTATGGCCCGCACCTCGATCGTGACAATGACGGCGTGGGCTGCGAACCCTATCGAGGCCGCAGGTAGGGCATGGCCCACCTGGCTTCAACTCCCGTTTCCCCGGGTTCGTCGGCCATCGCCGGGAGTGGTCGCACGATCTCCCCGTATTGCAGGGATATCCCCTAGGCTGTTGTGATTGAACTGCAAGGATGAAAGCAATCATGAACCGCTGGATTTTCCTGGCATTGGCCACGCTCCCGTTCGCCGCCGGTGCCGTGGTCATCCGCGATGATGTTGACGATGCCAGGTACCGGATCGACGCATCGGTGTTCCCGGCACTGGCAGACATGCCGGGCGAGGGGCACGGCGTCCTGATCGCACCGCAGTGGGTGCTGACTGCCGCGCATGCCGCGCCGATGGAGGGGATGGATGCCACGATTACCATCGATGGGAAGGGCTACGGCGTCGAGCGTGTCTTCCTGAACCCCGGCTACCGGAGGATGCCCGAGGCGCTGGGCAAGGAAGCGATGGCAACCGGGAGCGCATCGAAAATCCATGCGTTTCTGGCAGCGTCGGACGACATTGCACTGATCAGACTTGCCGCCCCGGTGAGCGGTGTGCCGCCGGTCGCACTCTACCGTGGCGCCGACGAGGTCACGCAGGTCGCCTCCCTGATAGGGAAAGGCGCCACCGGCAACGGTGCCGTGGGGCTGGCGCCCGGCGGGCCGCATCGTACGACGCTGCGGCGAGCCTGCAACGCGATCACCGGCGGCAACACGCGCTATCTCTGGTACCGGTTCGATCCACCTCCGCAGGGCCTTCCCCTTGAGGGCGTGCTCGGCAACGGCGACAGCGGCGGCCCGCTGCTGATCAGTAAGGAAGGGACCTGGCAGCTGGTGGGCCTCGGCTCCTGGATCACCGCCGTTCCCGAGCATGCGCTAGAGGCGGGCTTCTATGGCCAGGTGGTTTACAACGTCCGCGTGTCCCGCTACCTCAACTGGATCGAAAGCATCATCGAGCGTAATGCGTCACGTTAATAGTGCATCCGGGCAGCCTTCCGCGCAGGTGTTCGCCCGGTCTCAAGTCATGCGACGGGTGTTCGTATCCTTCCCGCCATGGCCTCTTCTTCGTTCAAATTCCCTGCGTGCATGACCGCCTCCCGGCCATCCGGGTGGGTGCAGAGCGGCGAGCGCTGGGATCTGTGGTTGAACGGCCGTTCGGTGGCCCGTATCGTGCCGCATGCCGCGCTCGGGTTCCGCCTGTACCTGGACGCACGCAAGATGTCACAGGCCAAGGTCGTGTCCGCCACCAGCACCCGTCAGGCCAAGCGCTACGCCGAGCGCTGGTGTGCTGCACGGCTCTGCCCGCAGTTGCCTCTGCGCGATGCGGTGGCGCGGTTGGTGGCTGTTGCGCCCGGCGCGGGCGCCGTGCCCTCGCAGGTGCTGACGCGGGAGCAGCGGCAGCAGGCCCGGCGCCTGGCTGAAGCCGGGGCAGGGGAGATGGGGCGGATCAAGGAAGCGCTGGCACCAAGGCCGCGCATGATGGCCGCCAGGCCCGAGGTGCAGGGACGAGGTGGAACCTGGTCTGTACCCGGCCAGGTTCCATCCTCCCCGCGCCGAAACGGGAACACATCCCCAGCCAGGACTACGCCGAGAGCTCCTCACGCACGATCCGGGCCCCTTCGCTGAGCGCACGCAGCTTGCCCCGTGCCACTTCACGGGCCAGCGGCGCCATGCCGCAGTTGGTGCTCGGGTAAAGCTTGTCGGCATCCACGAACTGCAGGGCCTTGCGCAGGGTGTTGGCTACTTCATCGGCGGTCTCCACCGTGCTGGACGCCACGTCGATGGCGCCGACCATCACTTTCTTGCCACGCACCAGCTCGATCAGGTCGATCGGTACGTGCGAGTTGTGGCATTCCAGCGAGATGATGTCGAGGTTGGAGGTCTGCAGCTTGGGGAACGACTCTTCATACTGCCGCCATTCCGACCCCAGCGTCTGCTTCCAGTCGGTGTTGGCCTTGATGCCGTAGCCGTAGCAGATGTGCACGGCGGTCTCGCACTTCAGTCCTTCGATCGCACGCTCCAACGCGGCTACGCCCCAGTCGTTCACTTCGTCGAAGAACACGTTGAAGGCCGGCTCGTCGAACTGGATGATGTCCACGCCAGCGGCTTCCAGCTCCTTTGCTTCCTCGTTGAGGATCTTCGCGAATTCCCAGGCCAGCTTCTCACGGCTCTTGTAGTGCGCGTCGTACAGCGTGTCGATCATCGTCATCGGGCCAGGCAGTGCCCACTTGATCGGCTGCGTGGTCTGCCGGCGCAGGAACTTCGCATCCTCCACGAACACCGGCTTCGGACGGCTCACTGCGCCGACCACGGTCGGCACGCTGGCATCGTAGCGGTTGCGGATGCGCACGGTCTCGCGCTTCTCGAAATCAACGCCGCTGAGGTGTTCGATGAAGGTGGTGACGAAGTGCTGCCGGGTCTGCTCGCCGTCGCTGACGATATCGATGCCGGCATGCTGCTGTTCCTGCAGGGACAGGCGCAGGGCATCCTGCTTGCCTTCAGTCAGGCCTTCGTCCTGCAGCTTCCAGGGCGACCAGAGCTTTTCGGGTTCTGCCAGCCAGGACGGCTTGGGCAGGCTGCCGGCGGTGGAGGTAGGGAGCAGTTTCTTCGTCGACATTGCGTCTTGTTTCCTGGGGGCGAATGGAAAATCGATGGATCAGCGGGCAGCCCACTGCTCAAGCACGGCGCGATACGGCTTGATGAAGTGTTCTTCGGTGAACTTGCCCTGCTTGACCGCCAGCTGGCTGCGCTCTTCGCGGTCGTAGACGATGCGGGTGGACGAATAGTCCTGGTGCTTCAGGCTGGGCTGGTAGACCTTGCCGGCCACAGAGTTGGCGTTGTAGATCTCCGGGCGGTAGATCTTCTGGAACGCTTCCATCGTGCTGATGGTGCCGATCAGTTCCAGATTCGAGTAATCCCCCAGCAGGTCGCCCTGGAAGTAGAAGGCAAGCGGCGCCACGCTGCCCGGTGGCATGAAGTAGCGCACCTGCAGGCCCATCTTGTCGAAATACTGGTCAGTGGGAGAGAACTCGCCCTGGCGGTATTCCACGCCCAGGATCGGATGGTGGTTCTCGGTGCGGTGGTAGGTCTTGCTGCTGGATACGCTGATGCAGATCACCGGCCCCTTGCTGAAGTTGGCACGGTAGGCGTCAGACTCCAGGAAGTGCTTGAACAGCTTGCCATGCAGGTCGCCAAAGCCTTCCGGAATGCCGAAGGTGGCCTTGCCCTCGTTGCTGGCCGGCAGCACCACGCTGAAATCGTAGTCGCGCACGTAGGACGAGAAGTTGTTGCCGACGATACCCTCGGTACGCGCACCGGTCTGCGTGTCGACAATGGTTGGGCGCAGGACCTCGATCAACGGGAACGGATCACGGCCATCGCTGCCGTCGATGTGCATCTCCACCGATATGATGTCCAGCTCGACCGCATAGCGATCCGCGCTCGGGTTGTCCCAGTGCGCCAGATCGTTGAAGCGGTTGTTGATCATGCTGATCGTGTTGCGCAGGTTCTCCTGCCGGGATGCGCCGCGCGCCAGATTGGCGAAATTGGTGGTGATGCGCGTGCCATCGGCGGGCTGGTAGTCCTCGTTGAAGGGGATGCGCGTGATGCTGAAGGTGAAGGTGTCGGTCGTCATGGGCGGCGTTCCGTGTTGCGGGGTGGCATCCGGATGCGGGCGAGGGCATCCGGCATTCAAAGCGCTGCGGCGGCCTCAAGGGCGGTGGCACGATGGCGGGGCAGCGCCAGCAGCGGCATGGCCCGCCGTACCGCCAGTCGCGCCCGCTCGATCAGGGCGTCGCTGTGCACGCGGCCGTCGGCGAAATCGCGATCGGTGGCGTAGACACCCAATGGCAGGGTGCGCGCCTGGAAGAAGCTGAAGAGCGGGCGCAGCTGATGGTCGATCACCAGCGAGTGGCGCTCGCTGCCACCGGTGGCGGCCAGAAGGATGGGGGTGTCGACCAGTGCGTCCTGGTGGATGAAGTCGAAGAAGTGCTTGAACAGCCCCGTGTACGAACCGCGGTAGACCGGCGTTGCCACCACCAGTACGTCGGCCTGTTCAACAGCAACCAGCTGCCGCTCCACAGCGTCGGGCAACTGTGAGCGCCACAGTGCGCCGGCCAGCTGCGGCGCCAGCTCGCCCAGTTCGATCAGGTGTTGCTCGCAATGGATGTCCTCGCCGATCAGGTCCAGCAGATGCTCGGCCAGCGTGGCGGCCCTGGAAGGGCGTTGCAATCCGCCGGAGACGGCGACGATTCGAAGGGGGTGGGCAGGTGAAAGCATGACCCGATCCTAGTCAGTGCCTTCCATGACGTAAAATGGTATTACTTCACCAATCCATGAGCGAGATTCATCGTCATGCTGGAACGGATCCACCTCAGCATCGTGCAGCAGGTTGAGCAGCAGGGCTCGCTCACCGCCGCGGCCGGCGTGCTCAACCTGACCCAGTCAGCCCTGAGCCACAGCATGAAAAAGCTGGAGCAGCAGCTCGGCACCGATGTGTGGCTGCGCGAAGGCCGCAGCCTGCGGCTGACCCAGGCCGGGCAATACCTGCTGGCAGTCGCCAACCGCGTGCTGCCGCAGCTGGACCTGGCCGAGGAGCGGCTGGGCCAGTTCGCACAGGGCGAGCGCGGCGCGCTGCGCATCGGCATGGAGTGCCATCCCTGCTACCAGTGGCTGTTGAAGATCGTCTCGCCGTACCTGGCGGCATGGCCGGACGTGGATGTGGACGTCAAGCAGAAGTTCCAGTTCGGCGGCATCGGCGCGCTGTTCGGCTATGAGATCGACCTGCTGGTCACCCCCGACCCATTGCTGAAGCCAGGCCTGAAGTTCATTCCCGTGTTCGACTACGAGCAGGTGCTGGTGGTGGCCAGCAACCACGCCCTGGCCAAGGTGGACTACGTAAAGCCGCGCCAGCTCGGCCAGGAAGTGCTGATCAGCTACCCGGTGCCGTTCGAGCGCCTGGACATCTACAACCAGTTCCTGCTGCCGGCCGGCATCACGCCGCGGCGCCACAAGGCCATTGAAACCACCGACATCATGATGCAGATGGTGGCCAGCGGCCGCGGCGTGGCTGCCATGCCGCGCTGGCTGGTGGAGGAGTACGCCACGCGCATGGACGTGGTGCCCGTACGGCTGGGCGCCAAGGGCATCCCCAAGCAGATCTACCTGGGCGCGCGCGAGGCCGATACCGGTATCGACTACCTGCAGGCCTTCATCGAACTGGCCCGCAACAGCTCGCCGCTTGCCGGCAATGCACGCGAGGCGCGCTGATGCCGGTCGGTACCTCAGCGCACGCGGAAGCCTTCATCAACGCCTTTTCACTGGAAGTCAGCGCGAAAGCCATGCCTGCGCTGCGCGCCGAGGCGGCCCGCATACCGCGCGGCACAATCATCTCCATTCCCTGGCTGGCCAGCGAGGACGACGACGCACGCCTGGCCGCCGCATGCGCGGTGCGCGAGCTCGGCTTCGAGCCGATGCCGCATCTCTCCGCGCGGCGTATCGGGTCACACGCAGCGCTTGAACGCTTCCTGGAACGTACCGCCGGCGAAGCCGGGGTCGCGCGTTGCCTGCTGATCGCGGGTGACCTGGCCACGCCCATCGGACCATTTGCAGACAGCGCGTCGATCATCGAGACCGGCCTTCTGGAGCGACACGGTATCAAGGTCGCCGCCATCGGCGGGCATCCGGAAGGCCACCCGGTAATGAGCAGTGACGAACGCTGGCAGGCGCTTCAACACAAATGCCAGCGCATAGAAGCACGCGGCATGGCCCCCTTGATCGTCACCCAGTTCGCGTTCGATGCCGATACCGTGCTGACCTGGCTGGATGCACTGCGCACGCGTGGCATCACCGTTCCGGTGCTGGTCGGTGTGCCGGGTCCGGCCAGCATCACCCGCTTGCTGCGTTATGCGGCGATGTGCGGCGTAGGCGCCAGTGCATCGATGCTCGCCCGGTATGGCATCTCGATCGGCCGCCTGCTCGGAACGGCGGGGCCGGAGGTTTTCGTCGATCGCCTGGTGAAGGGGTTGACCAGCGCGCATGGCCAGGTCAGTCCGCACCTGTTCCCGTTCGGCGGTGTTGCGCCCTCGCTGGAGTGGATCGAGCAGTACCGGCAGCGTGGTCGCGGTGCGCGCGGCGTAATCCACGAAGACTGACAGCTGTCACTGGTCGCCATTGGGGCGGAAGCGAATAGTGAGCGCCAAGGCGAGGGCCCCTCGCCACCGCTCACCAAGGGACCGCTCATGTTCGTCGGCAAGTACTGCCGGTACCTGGCCTCGTTGCGGATGGATGCGGCAGGCAAGGGGCTGGAAACCGCAGGCTGATTGACCTGGTAGTGCCGGCCGCTGGCTGGCTTCCCCATGCAGCGTTGCGCGGGGCTGGCGCAGGCGTCACGATGCCCGCCACTGGCCAACACCGGAAACGCTGACGTCATGAAGACCACATCCTGGTTCTGGATCAACGTGGCCAGTCACTTCGGCATTGTCGCAGCCCTGGCTTGGCTGCCCGCACGGTGGACGGGGCAACTTGTGGAAGCCCTGGCCGGGACTCAGCCGGCTATCGGCGACACCCGCCATTTGGCCTTCATAGGCTCCATGTTCGGCTTCTGCGTGACCGCACTGATCCTGATGGGGGTGTTGACTGTCACCGGCGAACTGCTGGGTTTCTCCAGGCCCTATGCGCGACGGTCGGAGGCCCAGAACGAAGCGCAGGCCGTCCACCGGAAGGTACTGCTGACTGCATTCGCCACGCTCTCATGGGTGGCCGTGGGATCGCTTGCAGGTATTGCGTCGATCTTCGCGGCCTCGTCATGAAGGGCGACCCTGTCAGCGCCCAGTGTGCCGGAACGGATGGGTGCGTGAACTGCGGGGCTGCTCACGCCTCCCCACGCCACTGGCTCATCAGCATCTGCAGGAATCGCTCCGCCGTGGGCGAGAGCAGGGCGCCGCGGCGGCGGACGATGCCGATCGTGCGTGACACCACCGGGTTGCCGATCGCGCGCGTCACCAGGGTGGGGTGATCCCCATCTGGCGTAGCCATCTTCGGCAGCACCGACACCCCGATGCCCGCCTCGACCATGCCCAGTGACGTCGACAGGTGGGTCACTTCGTAGTGCCAGCTCAACTTGAGGTTCTCGCGCGCCAGCGCACCATCCAGCAGCGTGCGGTTGCCGCTGGTGCGATGCACGGTGATCAACTGGTGCTCGGCCAGGTCGGCCCATTCCACCTTGCGCTTGCGCGCCAGCGGATGATCGCGACGGCACGCCAGCACGAACGGGTCCTCTGCCAGTACGTCGAAATCGAGATTCGGATCGTTGGCGCCCATGAAGTTGATGCCGAACTCCACTTCGCCACGTTCCACTGCCTGCAGTCCCTCCGTGGCCGGGATATCCAGAATGCGGAAGCGCACGTTCGGGTGCGCTTCGTGGAAACGCGCCATCACGCTGGGCAGGAAGTAGAACGCCGCCGTCGGCAGGCAGGCGATGGTCACTGTCGCGCCGCGGGTGTCTTCGCGGCCGCGCAGCGAGAACAGTGATCCATCGAATTCCTCCAGCATGCGGCGCACCAGCGGCAGCAGGTTCTCGCCGACAGCGGTGGTACTGACGCTGCGCGTGGTGCGCTCCAGCAGCGGCGACCCCACCGCCTGTTCCAGCTTCTGGATCCGCCGGCTGAGTGCTGGCTGGGAGACGTGAAGGATTTCCGCGGCCCGATGAAAGCTGCGTGTCTCCGACACCAGCAGGAACGCACGCAGATCGAGGATTTCGCAATTGATGCTCATCAGGTATCAATCATCAAAAAATCAGCAATTCACAGATCAATTGGGGTCATGCCAGTATCGAATCACAGAGGGGTCATTCATCCCCTATACGCATCAATCTAGCACACGTATGTCCAACGATCTGCTCAGCATTCCCTGCGTGCTCATGCGCGGCGGCACCTCCAAGGGCCCGTTCTTCCTGGCCAGCGACCTGCCGGCGGACACCGCCGAACGCGATCGCCTGCTGCTGGAAGTGATGGGATCGGGGCATCCGCTGCAGATCGATGGCATCGGCGGAGGCAACGCGCTGACCAGCAAGGTGGCGATCATCGACCGCTCCAGCCGTCCGGACGCCGATGTCGACTACCTGTTCGCCCAGGTACGGGTAGAGCAGCAGGTGGTGGATACCTCGCCCAACTGCGGCAACATGCTGGCGGCGGTGGGCCCGTATGCCATCGAGCGGGGGCTGGTGCAGGCTCAGGATCCGCAGACCGAGGTGCGCATCCACAACGTCAACACCGGCAAGCTGATCATCGCGACCGTGGAAACGCCGGGCGGTAACGTGGTCTACCGCGGCGATACGCGCATTGCCGGCGCGCCGGGCTCGGCTGCGCCGGTCAGGCTTTCCTTCCTTGATGCCGCGGGCGCCCGCACCGGCAAGCTGCTGCCCAGCGGGCACGCGCAGGAATGCATCGATGGCGTCCCGGTCAGCCTGGTGGACTGCGCTATGCCGATGATGTTGGTGCGTGCCCAAGACCTGGGCGTACGTGGTGATGCTTCGCCCGCCGAACTGAACGCGGACGCGGCGTTCATGCGCCGGCTGGAAGCGCTGCGCATCGAGGCAGGTGCCCGCATGGGCATCGCCGACGCCGGCAACAAGGTCATTCCCAAGCCGGTGCTGCTGTCGGCGCCGCAACAGGGGGGCGATCTGCAGGTGCGCTATTTCATGCCGCACCAATGCCACACCGCACTGGCCATTACCGGCGCGGTCGGCCTGGCCACCGCCGCCGTCACGCCGGGCACGCTGGCCCACACTTTGGTCGGATGCCTGTCCGTTCCCGGCAGCATTACCCTCGAACATCCGAGCGGGGCCCTGGAGGTGGGTCTCAGTCGCAGCTCGGGCGATTCGCCGGTGATTGCCAGCGTGGTCCGCACCGCACGCCGGCTGTTCGACGGTCGGGTATATGCAACGTCGCCCGCGCATGCCACGGCCAGTAGCACCCAAGACCGCCAATGGACGTCAGCGGCATGATCTGAAACCGGCTGGGTCGGCACAGGCGTGCCTGCCCCGCCACCACAACGTAGATGCTTCACTCCTGGGAGGGATGATGTACAAGCAGTTCTTGATGGCCGCGCTGTGCGCGGCTGGTCTGGCCGCGGCCGGATGCAGCAACAGCGGGCGCACCGAAGGCGCATCCGCCGGCGGTGGTGACAATGCACCGGTACGCATCAGCGTCGGCTCCTACAACCTCAACAACCTGCCGTTCTTCATCGCCGACGCAAAGGGCTATTTCAAGGATGTCGGTCTCGAAGTGAAGACCGAGAACTTCGCCCAGGGCGGCTCCAAGGTACTGCAGGCGCTGGTGGCCAATTCCACCGACGTGGCCGTCGGCTTCTACGACCACACCATCCAGATGCAGGCCAAGGGCAAGGACGTGGTGGCCTTCGTACTTCTCTCGCGCAATTCGGGGCTGGTGATGGCCGGCCGCGAGGATGCCAGCTTCGATCCGGCGCGACCAGAAACCATCAAGGGCCAGAAGGTCGGGATCACCGCGCCGGGCTCATCGTCGGACTTCTTCGTCCGTCACTTCCTCGCCCAGCATGATATTCCGGCCGACAGCATCTCGCTGATCGGCGTCGGCTCGGGCGCCGCAGCGGTCGCCGCGCTGGAGCAGGGCAAGATCGACCTGCTGGTCAACTACGACCCGGCCGCCACCCTGATCACCGAGCGCAAGGTCGGGAAGATCCTCCTCGACGCGCGCAGCGATGACGGCGCCCGCCAGGTCTATGGCGGCCTGTACCCGACCTCGGTGATGTACGCCAACCAGAGCTTCCTGGACAAGCGACCGGAGGCGGCCGCGAAGATTGCCCGGGCCGAGCAGATGGCGCTGAAGTTCATCGCCGACAACAGCGCCGAGGAGATCGTCGCGGCCCTGCCGGACAGCTACGTCTCCGGCGACCGCGCCACCTATGCCCGCGCGGTGGAGAACGCCCGCGCGATCTTTACCCGGGACGGTCACTTCACGCCGGCCGACCTGGAAACCCCACTGAAGGTGCTGCGCGAGTTCAACACGGATGTGGCCAAGGCCAACATCGATCTGTCCAGGACCTACACCAATGCCTTCGTCGAGCGTGCCAACGCTGCGGCGCCGGCGGCCCAACCGTAAGCGGAGGTAACCCCATGGCCCTCAATGCCACCGTGCGCCAGCTCAACGGCGCGCCGCAGCTGGAGCCTGCACAGACCATGGTCGCCCTCAACAAGGTGACCATGTCCTTCGGCGAATTCACCGCCGTGCGTGATGTCGACATCCAGGTGGGTGACGGCGAGTTCCTTGCCATCGTCGGCCCGACCGGCTGCGGCAAGAGCACCATCCTCAATTCCGTGGCGGGTCTGCTGAAGCCGTCTTCCGGGCAGGTCAGCATCGACGGCCGCACCGTCAGCGGTGTGCAGGAGTCGGTCGGCTACCTGTTCCAGCAGGATGCGCTGCTGCCGTGGAAGACGGCTTACCAGAATGTTGAACTCGGCCTGCGCTTCCGCGGCGTGCCCGAAGCCGAACGCAAGGCCAAGGCCAACGCGTGGCTGGCCAAGGTCGGCCTGGCCGGTTTCGAGCATCGCTACCCCCATCAGCTGTCCGGTGGCCAGCGCAAGCGCGTGCAGATGGCGCAGGCGCTGATCGTCGAGCCGAAGGTGATCCTGATGGATGAACCGTTCTCGGCGCTGGACATCCACACCCGGCACCTGATGCAGAACGAGCTGCTGCGCCTGTGGCAGGAGGACCGGCGCTCGGTGATCCTGATCACCCACGATCTGGAAGAAGCGATCGCCCTGGGGGATCGCGTGGTGGTGCTGTCCTCCGGCCCAGCCAGCCGCGTGGTGCGCAGCTTCGACGTGGATCTGGAGCGTCCGCGCAATGTGGCCGAGATCAAGCTGGATGACCGTTTCACCGACCTGTACCGCGACATCTGGGCCTGCCTGCGCGGCGAAGTGGAGAAGAGCTATGCACGCCAAGACTGACAAATTCATCCAGCTGGCCCTGGTAGTCGCCGTTTTCGGCGGCTGGGAAGGCGGTATCGCGCTGGGCGTGATCGATCCGTTCTTCTTCCCTTCGCCAACAGCGATCGTGCAGCAGGCCTGGACCTGGCTGTCCGATACCTCGTTCTACCAGCACGTCTACATCACCCTGACCGAAACCGCGCTGGGCTACATCATCGGCACCGGCCTGGGTGTGGCTGGCGGCGTGTGGCTGGGCCTGAGCCGACGCTCGGCGCGTATCCTCGACCCCTTCATCAAAGGCTTCAACGCAATTCCGCGCGTAGTGCTGGCGCCGATTTTCGTGTTGTGGCTGGGGCTGGGCCTGTGGTCGAAGGTGGCGCTGGCGGTCACCCTGGTGTTCTTCACCACGTTCTTCAATGCCATGCAGGGCGTGCGCGAGGTGAATCCGGTGGTGCTGGCCAATGCCCGCATCCTGGGCGCAAGCCGTAGCGACCTGCTGCGCCATGTCTACTTCCCTGCAGCAGCCAGCTGGATCCTGTCCTCGCTGCGCACCTCGGTGGGCTTCGCGGTGGTCGGCGCGATCATCGGTGAGTACCTCGGGGCCTCGGCGGGCCTGGGTTACTTGATCGCGCAGGCCGAGGGCAACTTCAATGCCGTGGGCGTGTTCGCCGGCATCATCATCCTGGCCGCCTTCGTGCTGGTCATCGACGCCCTGCTGGACGTGGTCGAGAACAAGCTGATCACCTGGCGTCCCAACGCCCAGGCACAGGCCACCAGCTGAACCGGCCGCGCTGAGCCGGCCCGCCGCGCCGCCGGACCGATCCGGCGGCGCGCACTTCCTCCCCCGATCTTCCCCCGCACCACCGCAACAGGCCAGCGCCGGGCCAGGGGGCCGGCTGGCCGGAGAGAGAGCCCATGAATCATTCCACCGTGCTGCCGCTGGCAGTGCTGCCGGTCGCGCTTGGCCTGCTGTTGGCCAGTGGCCATGTTGGCGCCCAGGCTGTTTCGTCCCCTCCCGCACCACTGAGCCAGGCCGAACTATCACGCCTGGTGCAGCAGCAGGCGCTGCAGATCCAGCAGTTGGAGGCGCGCCTGCGTGCCGTGGAAGGCGGGCGCGGCACTTCCGGCGCGGCGGTCGCAACGCAGGCTCCCGCGCTGGACACCCGCATTGCCGCACTGGAATCCAGCCAGGCCAAGGCGCCCAAGGTCACCTGGTCCAAGGGCGCACCGGAATTCAGCAGTGCCGATGGCAGCGTGGTGTTCCGTCCGCGCGGACGCCTGTTCGTCGACGCATCCAGCACCGATGGATCCTCAGTGAGTGACCGCAACATCTCCGGTACCGAGATCCGCTCGGTGCGGTTGGGCGCCGAAGGCCGCTACGGCATCCTCGGCTGGGCGGTGGAAGGTGACTTCGCCGACAACGCGGTGGCGTGGAAGTCGGTCTACGCCACCGTGGACCACCGCCTGTTCGGGCTGCCGGCCGACCTGACCGTGGGCAACCGCCTCAACGACCGGGGTATCGACGGCTCCAGCAGCACGTCCAACACGCCGTTCCAGGACCGCAACGTGGTCGGCACGCTGATGCTGCCGCAGCGCGGCCTGTTCGGTGTCGGCCTGACCGAGCGCGTGTACGGCAAGGACTGGCATGCCAGCCTGTCGGTGGCCGGCAACGATCTCAACAACACCGGCACCGACAACGACAGCCAGACCTGGGCCACGCGCGTGCATTGGAACCCGGTGGCCAACGAAGCGGTCACGGTGCACCTGGGGGCCTGGGCCTTCCACGAGGAGATCGCCGCAGGGGCCAGCGGCGTCGTCCGCAGTTCGGCCATCGCCGGGCACTTCAACGACCTGGTCAAGATCGCGCCGGGCACACTGCTGGGCGCCGAGCGCAGCACGGCCCATGGCGCGGAACTGGCAGGCTTCTTCGGGCCGGCCTGGGCGACCGGCGAATGGGGTACGCGCAACCTGCGCGGGGCCGACGCCAGCGGGCGCTACGATCTGGACCACCAGGCCTGGGCGATTTCGGCTGGCTGGTTCCTGGCCGGTGCAAGGCCGGCCTATTCGGGCAAGGCCGGCACCTGGGGCCGGGTCAAGGTGGCCGATCCTGTCACCCGCGGCGGCGCCGGGGCATGGGAACTGAAGGGGCGCTACGAGGATGTGGACTATGCCGAGCTGCCCAGTGGCGGTACCGGCCACGCGTGGACGCTGGGTGCGAACTGGTATCTCAACGACTTCAGCCGCGTGATGTTCGAGGCGATCCGTTGGCAGACCCGCAAGCGCAGCGGCACCGGCCAGGGCAGGGATGAAGGCACCACCTTCAATACCCGCCTGCAGGTGGCATTCTAGAAGCGCATGCCGCTCGCGCGCCGATCAGAGCAGCAGCAACGCTCCGATCAACGCCGGCGGCATCACCAGCGCGCCGACGCGCAGGAAGTCGAGCGCGCTGACATGCTCGCCCTCGCGGCGCAGCGCCACCAGCCACAGCATCGTCGCCAGCGAACCGGTGACCGACAGGTTGGGTCCCAGATCCACACCGACCAGCAATGCGGCACGGGTCTGCGCCGGCAGGTCGGCCATCTGCCCCAGCGAACCGGCGGCCAGGCCGACCGGCAGATTGTTGGCCACGTTGCTCAGCAGCGCAGCCGCGCCACCGGCCAGCCAGCTGGCCTGGCGGGGAGATGCCTGCGCCAGGGCCTGCAGGGCGTCGGCCGCGCTCTGGATGACACCGGTCTGCGCCACCGCTTCCACCAGCACGAACAGTCCCGCCACCAGCGGCAGCACGCCCCAGGACACGTGGCGCAGCAGTGGCAGCGGGCTGCGCCGCTGGCGGATCGCCACCACCGCCACAGTCAGCGTGCCCGCGCAGAACGTGGTCAGGCCCAATGGCCCGTTCAAGGCGGACGTGACCAGCAACACGGTGCCGGTGAACAGCACGCCCAGTGCGCTCAGCCGGCCGCCGTCGGTCAACGGGCGATGCGCCGGCGCGGCCACCAGCGGCTGGGCGATCTCGCGCCGGTGCACCCAGCGCAGGACCAGGTAGGTGGCACCGATCGCCGCCGCCGACGGCAGCGCGAACTGCGCCAGCCACTGCAGCAGCGGCGGCATGTGCTGGCCGTACACCACCAGGTTGGCCGGATTGGAAATGGGCAGCACGAAGCTGGCCGCATTGGCGATGAAGGCACAGACGAACAGGTAGGGCAGGGGATTGGCGCGCGCCGCCTTGCAGGCGGCGTAGACCGCCGGGGTCAGCACCACGGCCGTTGCATCGTTGGACAGGAACACCGTCACCAGCGTGCCGACCAGGAATACCAGGTCGAACAGGCGTCGCCCGGATCCGCCCGCATGCCGGACCGCGTACAACGCCACCCAATCGAACAGGCCTTCGCGCCGCGCCAGTTCGGCCAGCATCATCATGCCGACCAGGAAGAGGTAGACGTCGCGGCCTTCGGCCACCGCGCCCCATGCGGTGTGCAGCGACACCGCGCCCAGCAACGGCAAGAGGGCGGCAGCGCACAACGCCCACACATATTCGGGGATGCGGAAAGGACGGAACAGCAGGCCGATGGTGGCAACGGCGACCGCTGCCCAGATCACGAGGGGGGCTTGGGGGGCGAGCATGGAGTGGGGCTTCAGCGGCACCGGCAGCGACCCCGGCGCAGGGGGTCCTGGCGCGCGCGATCAGCGGATGGGCGGCCGCTGCAATCATCGCAGGTTCCGGGTCGCCGCATCATACCGTGCGGCGCGGCATGGCGACCGCTGCAGTCGACCGCGCTGCAGGTGGGCCGGGGCGGCGCCCAGCCCACCTTCAGCACTCAAGCGCGGCATGACTTCAGGCACTGCAGTTTGACTACACATGTAGTCAAACTGCACACACGCTCATTGGACGAGATTGCGATGCCAAGATCCTGCTGGTTGTCCTGCGCCCTGGCCCTGGTGTTCGGCATCGCCGGGCCCACCCAAGCGGCGACGCGTGCCGAAGCCCTTGCCGCGATCGAGCGCAACGCGCGCGCCGCGCATTCCGATGCGGTCCTGGTGATGCACGACCGGGAAACGCTGCTTGAGCTGAAGCCCGCCGCGGGGCAGGAATCGGTTCACCTGATGTCGGCCACCAAGTCGGTCGTCGCGCTCGCCATTGCGTTGCTGCTGGACGAAGGAAAGCTGGCTTCGATCGATACGCCGGTCAGCCAGATCTATCCCGAATGGAAGCAGGGCAGGAAGCGCGCCATTACCGTGCGCATGCTGCTGGACCATACCTCGGGCCTGCAGAACGTGGCGAACGCGGGCGAAGAGCTGGAAGGGGCCCCGGACCTGGTCAGGCTGGCACTGGCCGCCGAGCTGAGCGATGCCCCGGGTACCGTGTTCTCCTACAACAACAAGGCCACCAACCTGCTGCCCGGTATTGTCGAGCGCCTGGCAGGCGAGCCGCTGGATGCCTATGTGGACGCGCGTCTTTTCAAGCCCCTGGGCATTGCCCACTACACCTGGATGAAGGATGAGGCAGGCACCCCGCTGGGCATGGCCGGGCTGTCCCTGCGCGCGGCCGATCTTGCCGCCATCGGGCAACTGTTGCTGGAAGGAGGCGTGGCGCCGGATGGCAAACGTCTCCTGAGTGAGCAGTCGGTCGCGTTGATGACGACCGAAAGCGCCCGTGCGCCAGATGTCGGGCTGCTGTGGTGGCGGGTACCGGCCTGGGAACGCTACCAGCTCAAGCCCCGGCTACAGGATCTGCTGGTGCAAAGGAGGGTGGACGACGACGTGCAGCGCGCACTGCAGGCCAGTGCAGGGCGTGCATTCGAAAGCCGCAGCGCGCTGGTGGCCTTCCTTGCCGATCAGTTGGGCGCGGACTGGTCGCAGCGTTACGGCAGCCAGATCTCCGGGCGAGGGCTGAAGCTTGCCGATCTCTACGACATCACACGGGGGCCGGTCGTCGGCTTCGCCGCCAACGGCTACCTGGGCCAATACATGATGATCATCCCGGAACAGCGTGTCGTCGCAGTGCGCCTGATCCACCGGCGCGAGAGCCACAGCGCTCCACAGGACGACTATCCCTCCTTCTTCGCCGATGTCCTGCAGTTGGCGCGGACACTGCAATAGGCCCTGTCGTCATCATGTCCACGCGCGCTGAACATCTTCCTGGAGCGTTCTTCACTGTCGTGCCGCCTAAAGTGGGATGACATCTTGGCCGCACACCTACTGAAGCATGTTTGATTATCAGGACTGGACCTTCCACGCCAATGGCCGAACGGTAGTGGCGCGGGTAGCGCTGGACGGTGAAGGTGGCGGCACCATCAACCGCTACCAGCTGGTGCCGGGACCGGCACAGTCGGGGTTGTGCATCAAGGTCGCCTCCCAGGACGAGGCCGCGCAGAAACTGGAGGCCGAAGTGACGAAGCTGCTGGGACCGGTGTGGTAGCCA
Organism: Stenotrophomonas sp. AS012628; assembly: GCF_010608305.1. NCBI lineage: Bacteria > Pseudomonadati > Pseudomonadota > Gammaproteobacteria > Lysobacterales > Lysobacteraceae > Stenotrophomonas > Stenotrophomonas sp. AS012628. The sequence goes on from NZ_VMBJ01000001.1 coordinate 97,875, forward strand.
CTGCGCCATGCCGGCCGGGCATCCGCATGCTGACGGCGGAATGACCGGCCCGGGCAACGGGCATCGCGCCGGATGCCCGTTGCATGAGGACGCCTACTTGGGCATCAGCACGGTGTCGACCACGTGGATGACGCCGTTGGACTGGCTGACATCTGCAACGCTGATGCCTGCCTTGCCACCCTCTGCATCGATCACCCAGAGCTTGCCATCGTGGAGCGCCACGGTGAGAGGCTCACCCTGTACGGTCTTCAGGGTGGCCTTGCCGCCGTGCTTGCGGGCATCGGCCAGAAGCTGGGCCGAACTGTAGCTGCCCGGGACGACGTGGTAGGTCAGGATCCGGGTCAACCGTGCCTTGTTTTCCGGCTTCACCAGCGTATCGACAGTGCCTGCAGGCAGTTTTTCGAAGGCCGCATTGGTGGGCGCGAAAACAGTGAAGGGCCCGGTGCCGTTGAGGGTGTCGACCAGGCCGGCTGCTTTGACCGCTGCAACGAGCGTGGTGTGATCCTTGGAATTGACGGCGTTCTCGACGATGGTCCTGGTGGGGTACATTTCTGCCCCGCCCACGATGACGGTGTTGGCGGCGAAAACTGAGGAGCCGGACGAAACGAGTACGGCGAAGCCGACTGCGGCGGCGATGCGCTGAAGAGCGTTCACGGTGCGTTCCTTTCTGGATGACCCGCAAGCGCGGGCATCTTTCCTACGGCGGGCGAGCGTGACCGGATGCAGCAACGGCCGAGTCAGCAGCTGTTTCGCGCGCTGCCGGTTTTGCTGCGCTGCATGGTGACAACGGCGAACCTCGGTGATTACTCTCCGCTGCAACGAGATGGTAGCGCTACCAGTCGGACGGGGATCCAGGGTCCGGGAGGCTGCCTTCTTTGCCGCGTGTTTGTCCTGGCAGGCTTGAAAAGCAAGTGTAAGTCGCGGCGTGCCCGAGCACCCGTGCTGTTCGGTTTGGAATGCGGGCCACGCCCGTGCGTGCCCCTGGGAGGGGGCGGTACATCCATTCGATCGTATGTCAGAGGGGACTTTCATGAGCACCTGCAGTTTCCGTGGCACCCCGGGCCCGAGGTCCGGTTCATGAGCCGCGCGTTGGCGAAGTTCCGGTCCCGGGCCATGTTCACCTTCGTGGGTGGTGCCCTGGTCATCAATCCCGCCTTTGCGCAGGACGCCGCACCGGCGACCGGGCCGCAGCCGCAGAGCCAGTCGCAACCCACCCAGCTTGATGCAGTGCAGGTCACGGGCATACGCAACAGCCTGAGCCAGGCCATGGACATCAAGCGCGACTCGGCGGGCGTGGTCGATGCGATCAGCGCCGAGGACATCGGCAAGTTCCCCGATACCAATCTTGCCGAGTCGTTGCAGCGCATCACCGGCATCTCCATCGAGCGCCGTGACGGCGAGGGCGCGCAGGTGACCGCGCGTGGCTTCGGTCCGCAGTTCAACATGGTCACGCTCAACGGTCGGCAGATGCCGGGCGCGGACGCGTTCGGTGCCTCCGGACAGGTGGCCATCGGCGGTGTCGACGGCGGCACCCGCGCCTTCAATTTCGCGCAACTGGCCGCCGAGGCCATCAATGGCATCGAGGTCTACAAGACCAGCCAGGCACAGGTGCCCAGCGGTGGCATCGGTGCGACGATCAACATCCTGACCTCGCGTCCGCTCGATCACGCCGGCATCGTGGCCAGCGCCGGGGCGAAGCTGGTGTCCGACCAGAGCCAGCCGTTCGACAATGACCTGACACCGGAGCTGTCGGGCATCTTCAGTTACAGCAATCCGGAAAAGACCTTTGGCGTCAGCCTCAGCGCGAGCCAGCAGAAGCGCAAGGGTGGCTCGGTGCAGGCCACGGAGAACTACTGGAACGTGCAGCCGTGGACAGGGTCGATGCCGGGCAACCCGACCGTGGTCAATGCTCCGGCCGTCGGCCAGCTTTACGCGCGGCCCAATGACCTGCGCTACGCGTTCTCCGAATTCGAGCGCGAACGCGTCAACGGCCAGGCCGTGCTGCAGTTCGCGCCGACGGACAGCCTGACCCTGACCGTGGATTACACCTACTCGACCAACGAGATCACCGAGAATCGCGGCGAGCAGGGCATGTGGTTGCAGAACAGCAACTACACCAACGTCGAGTTCGACACCAGTGGCGCCGTCGCGACGCCGGTATACATCCGCGAAATCGCCGGCACCAAGGATTTCGGCCTGGAACAGCAGCGCAGCATGCAGGAGTACAAGCTGGGTTCGCTGGGCTTCAACGCCGTCTGGAATGTCAGCGACCGCTTCAAGCTCAGCTTCGATGCGCACAACTCGAAGAACGAGAGCCGCCCGAATGATCCGCTGACCGGCGGTGGTTCGATCTTCATGAGCATCGCCGGCACCAACAACTGCACCCGTGGCCCGCATTGCGGTGGCTCCTGGGTGCAGGAGCTGAACTTCAACAATGGCCTGCCGGTTGGCACCCAGGTCTGGTATCCCAGCACCGCCGATGCGGTCGCCGGGACCAATGGCGTGGTCAATCCGGGCTTCCAGGAAGGCGAGGTTGGCACGCAGGTGCTGCGCGTCAACGCGCAGACCCAGATCAGCGAGATCAAGCAGGCGCGCGTCGATGGCGAATGGAACTTCGACCACGGCCGCTTCCAGTTCGGCGTGGACACCAACAAGTCCACCACCCACCGCATCCAGGCCGCCGAGGCCTACTCCACCCTGGGCGACTGGGGCGTGGCCAACGTGGACCGGGATACCGCCGCGGGCCTGATGGACCTGCTTCAACCGGTCAGCATCGTCGGCTTGTTCGACGACTACAGTGCAAACAGCTGGCCGGCCTGGCGCGGCAATGCCGGGCAGCTCGCGCAATGGGCGTCGCGCGAGTACGGCGTTGGCCTGGGTGTGAACCCGCAACGCGCGGCCGACAATTTCGTGGAAGAGAAGACCAAGGCGGCGTACTTCCAGGTAGAGCTGGACGGGGAACTGGGGGGCATGCGCACCAACACGCGCCTGGGCGTGCGCTATGAAACCACCGACGTGGTGTCGACCTCGGTCATTGCCGTTCCCGAGTCCATCGAGTGGCAGGCCAACAACGATTTCCGCATCGTGCTGTCCGATGAGCAGCAGCCCTTCACGGAAAAGGCGCGGTACAGCTACATCCTGCCCAACCTTGATTTCAGCATCGACCTCACCGAGGAACTGAAGGGCCGTGTGTCGTTCGGCAAAAGCATCGCCCGCGCGCCGTACGGCAATCTCTATGCAGGACCCGGGGCCCAGCAACCGTTCGGCTCGGTGCTGATCGATCCCTCGTCGCGCGCCAGCGGCAATTCCCAGAACCCGAGCCTGAAGCCGCTGGAATCGGACAACCTCGACCTGGGGTTGGAGTGGTACTTCGCCGATGCCAGCTATGTGTCATTGACCTACTGGAACAAGTCGGTCAGCAACTTCATCGGCAACACCGTCGTCCAGGAAAGCCTGTACGGCCTCACCGACCCGACCTCCGGGCCGGATGCGCGGGCGGCGTTGGACTTCCTGACCAGCGGCGCCTGCGTCGCCCAGGTCGGGCCGGCCAACGCAGCCGCCTGCTCGGCCAACGACACCTCGCTGTTCACCGCACTGGCGTTGCTGCGCAACAATCCTGCCGGCCTGGGCGCCTACAACGGAACCGATGCGCAGGTCCTGGCCACCGAAGCGGCCTACGATCTGTATGGGCAGGCCAACGATCCGCTATACCAGTTCAACGTCAATCGCCCGATCAACCAGAACAAGTCCAAGCTGCACGGCTGGGAGCTGGGCGGGCAGTACTTCTTCGGTGACACCGGGTTCGGCGTACTGGCCAACTACACGGTGGTGAAAGGTGATGTCGGCTACAACAACGGCGGCGATCCGGGTATCGACCAGTTCTCGCTCACCGGCCTGAGCGACACCGCCAACGCCATGCTGATGTACGAGAAGTACGGGTGGTCGGTGCGACTGGCATGGAACTGGCGCGATCAGTACCTGATCCTGGCCAACCAGGGCTCCAGCCGCAATCCGTACTATGTGGAGCCGTACGAGCAGTGGGATCTCAGCGTCAACTACGCGCTCGATGACCACTGGTCCTTCAGCCTGGAGGCGATCAACCTGACCGGTGAGGATGTGCGGTGGCGCTCGCGCACGTCGCAGATGATCGTCAAGCTGGCAGACCAGAGCCCGCGCTACATGCTGGGCGTCCGCTACAAGTTCTGAGCCTGGTTGCCGACGCGTCCGGCACGGCACCGCTGCCCGCCAGCGGTGCCGTGCCGGGATGGTATCGCCGCACCTGTCGCGCCTGCGCTACCCTGCTGTCCAGCCACCCCGCGCTGGACTGGATATCCTGATGGCCCGCTATGAAATGCTCAACAACATCGCGCATCGGGACCTGAAGGTCGCCACCGGCTTCGGGCCGCAGTTCGGCGATGCGGTGGGCATGGTGCCGGCCTATCCCAGCGAGTTCGCTGAACTGCAGCGTGAGTATCCGATCTTCCTGCGCAGGGAAACCGGGACGGAAGCGTGGCAGTCCGTGGCCCTGCTGGGTTTCGAACAACACGAGAACCTGTTCCTGCAGGACGGGCGCTGGAATGCCTCCTACCTGCCTGGCGCGGCCGCCAAAGGGCCGTTCCTGATCGGGTTCCAGGAGCACTACGTGGATGGCGTGCTCACCCAGGATGCGGTGATGCACGTGGACCTGGACCATCCGCGCGTCACCGCCGGCGCCGGTGAGCCGGTGTTCCTGCCGCAGGGCGGCAACACGCCCTACCTGGACCACATCGCCGGCGTGCTGCGCGGCATCCACGAGGGGAGTGCCTTCGCGGCCAATATGTTCACGATGCTCGACGACTGCGGGCTCATCCAGCCGGTCACGCTTGATGTGCAGCTCGCGCCGTATCACCGCGTGGGCGTGAGCGGATTGCACGGCATTGACCGCGAGCGCCTGGCGGCGCTGGACAGTTCACGCCTGGCTGCGTTGAACCGCGCCGGTTACCTGGAAGGTGCATACCTGATGCTTGCCTCGCTGCATAACATGCGCCGCCTGATCGCCGAGAAGCAGCGCCGTCTCCGCGTCCAGGACGGCACCACGCAGGCGATCAGGAACTGACCGGTGCACGCCAGCCTGCCGATGCGGATCCTGGAAGGCATCGATCCTGCCGCGTTGCCATTGGCTGACCTGGTGGACGCCGGTGAGCCGGTCGTACTGCGCGGCATCGCCAGCGGTTGGCCACTGGTCCAGGCCGGACTGGGCGGCGTGCACGACGCGATGGTGTACCTGTGCAGCGTCGATGCGGGTGCGCCCATCCAGTACTCGTTCGGCGGCCCCGAGATCGCAGGCCGCCCGTTCTACAGCGCGGACTTCACCCGGCTGAACTTCGAAGTGCGGCGGGGCCTGCTGGCCCAGGTGCTGGAAGAGATCGCCACGACGCTGCATGCGCCGCGGCCGCCAACCTATTACGTGGCCTCGCTGCCGATCGCGCGGGCCCTGCTGCCGGCATTCGCGCAGGCCAACGACGCCGGGCTGGCGAAGCAGGGCATCGACGCCACCGCCAGCATCTGGATCGGCAACCGGGTGACGGCCTCGTGCCATTTCGACACACCCGACAACCTCGCCTGCTGCGCGGTGGGGCAGCGCGAGTTCACGCTGTTCCCGCCCGCACAGATCGACAACCTCTATCCGGGTCCGCTCGATCCCACGCCGGGTGGACAGGTGGTCAGCGTGGTGGACTTCGAACACCCCGACTTCGGTCGGCATCCACGCTTCCGCGACGCGCTGGCGCATGCACGCAGGGCGGTGCTTGGGCCGGGCGATGCGATCTTCATTCCCAGCATGTGGTGGCACCATGTACGCAGCCTGGAACCGTTCAACGTGCTGGTGAACTACTGGTGGCGAAGCTCGCCGGCCTGGCTGGGGGCGCCTCTGGCGGCGCTACAGCACGCGATGTGGTCCGTGCGCGACCTGCCAGCGCGTGAGAAGCAGGCCTGGGAAGGGCTCTTCCGATACTACGTATTCGGCCCCGGCGAGCGCGCCGGGCAGCACCTGCCTGACACGGCGCGCGGGGATCTGGCACCGTTCGACGAGCAGCGCGCCCGCCGCATGCGCGCGATGCTGCTGGGCAGGCTCAACCGTTGAGAGAGGGCACCGTGTTGGATACCGAGAGCACGCCTGCAGGGCGCATCCGTAAAGTGGTCATTGCCGGTGGCGGTACAGCGGGATGGCTGGCCGGCTGCGCGCTGGCGCATCAGTTCCGTGACCAACTGCAGATCACGCTGGTCGAGTCCGAGCAGATCGGCACGGTCGGCGTCGGTGAGTCCACCGTGCCGCCGATCCGCACCTTCCATCGCTTCCTGCAGATCGACGAGCAGGAGTTCCTGCGCGCGGTGGCCGGTACCTTCAAGCTGTCGATCTCGTTCGAGAACTGGCGGCTGCCGGGGGATCGCTTCTTCCATCCGTTCGGCACCATCGGCCATGGCACCTGGGCGGCTCCCTTCCATCACTTCTGGCTGGACAGCCTGCGCCGCGGCATGCCCTCGGACCTGGGCGACTTCTGCCTGGAGAGCATCGCCTCGCGTGGCGACCGCTTCTCGCTGCACACCCAGCCGCAGGCCAGCTATGCATATCATTTCGATGCCAGCCTGTATGCGCGGTTCCTGCGCCACAGGGCCGAGGCCCACGGCCTGCGCCGGATCGAAGGCAGGATCGCCCTGGTCAGGCAGCACGCACACGACGGCTCGGTGCAGGCGCTGGTGCTGGACGACGGCCAGGTGATCGAGGGCGATCTGTTCATCGACTGCACCGGGTTCCGTGGCCTGCTGATCGAGCAGGCGCTGGGCACCGGCTACGAGGACTGGCACGAATGGCTTCCGTGCGATCGGGCCGTGGCGGTGCAGACCGAAGCGGTGGCGCCGCCGGTTCCCTATACCCGCGCGATCGCCCACGAAGCGGGGTGGCGCTGGCACATCGCGCTGCAGCACCGCGTTGGCTGCGGGCTGGTGTATGACAGCCGCCACCTGTCCGATGACGAGGCCGCAGCGAAGCTGCTGCGCGATGCCGGGGCCCCACCTTTGCGCGATCCATGGAAGGTGCCGTTCCGCAGCGGGCGCCGGCTGAAGGCCTGGAACGGGAACGTGGTGTCGCTCGGGCTGGCCAGCGGTTTCATCGAGCCACTGGAGTCGACCAGCATCCATCTGACGATCAGCGCGGTGGTGCGCCTGATCCAGTTGTTCCCGTTCGACGGCATCCGTGCGTCGCTGGTGAAGCTGTACAACGATGTCAGCCGCCAGGAAATGGAGCACGTGCGCGACTTCATCATCCTGCACTATCACGCAACGCAGCGCACCGAACCGATGTGGAAGGCGTGTCGCGAAATGCGCGTGCCCGAATCGCTGCAGCAGCGGCTGCAGGCGTGGCGCGAGCGCGCACACGCCTGGCAGGACCCCGGCGAGCTGTTCCGCGTGGAATCGTGGACCAGCGTGCTGCTCGGGCAGGGCATCGCGCCCGGTCCTGCCCACCCGCTGGCGCGGGCAGTGAGCGACGCCGATCTGCGCACCCTGTTGAAGGGCATCCAGCAGCCGGGGCAGCAGGCCGCCGCGCAGATGCCGACGCAGGCGGAGTTCATCGCGCAGTACTGCAGGTCCGGCGTTGACGTGTGGCGTTCGACGGCAGCAAACGCGTAGCAGGGTTTTGCGTTGCAGCACGCTTTTTCCGCTGCAGCTGGTTACAGTGCGGCAACACCGGTGGCGATGACGCGAGCGGTGGCAAGGAGGGGCTGAACATCACGCCCCTTTTTTGAGTCCACGGAATGTTAGCGCTACCTTTTTTGAATGGAGGCGGTTTCGATGGGTCTGGTTGCAGGGATCGATGCAGGGACGCAGAGCCTGAAGGTGCTGGTCTATGACCCGCGGAAGCAGGCGGTTGTGGCCTCGGCCAGCGCGCCGCTCGCGCTGGACAGCGGTGCCGATGGCAGCCGTGAACAGGCGCCGGCCGACTGGGTGTCGGCCCTGCGCGACTGCTTTGCCCGGATCGATCCCTCGCTGCGCGCACGCATCGTTGCGCTGGCGGTATCGGGCCAGCAGCATGGGTTCGTGCCGGTTGACGATGCTGGCGAGGTACTGGCACCGGCCAAGCTGTGGTGCGACACCAGCACCTCGGCCGAGTGCATCCAGATCATGGACGCCGTGGGCGGGTTGCAACGGACCATCGCGTTGGCGGGCAACCCGATCCTGGCCGGCTACACAGCGTCCAAGTTGCCCTGGACCCGGATCCACCGTACCGACGCCTACGCGCGGATGGCGACCATCCTGCTGCCACACGACTATCTGAACTTCGTGCTGACCGGGCAGCGGTTCTGCGAGCTTGGCGATGCGTCTGGAACCGGTTGGCTGGACGTGCGCACACGCACCTGGTCGCAGCAGCTGCTGCGCGCAACCGACCCTGATCGTGATCTTGCCGCCTGCCTGCCGCCCATCGCATCACCCGATGCGCTGTTCGATATCGCGCCTGCTGCGGCAGCCGCGCTGGGGCTGCCGACGGCGGTGAAGGTGGCCGTTGGCGGCGGCGACAACATGATGGCGGCGATCGGCACCGGCTGCGTCAAGGAAGGTCGGCTGGCGATGAGCCTGGGAACCTCCGGAACGCTGTTTGCCTACTCCGGATCGCCGGTGATCGATACCGACGGCGCCTGGGCAGCGTTCTGCTCGTCGACGGGGGGCTGGCTCCCGCTGATCTGCACCATGAACTGCACCGTGGCGACCGAACAGGTGGCCCGTGCCTTCGGCTTCAGCACTCGCGACGGCGATGCGCACCTGCGCGCGACGCCACCGGGAGCAGGCGGGCTGGTGATGCTGCCGTTCCTCAATGGCGAACGTACCCCTGACCTGCCGCTGGGCAAGGGCGTGCTGGCTGGCCTGGACACCGCCAATTTCACCCCGGCGCATGTGTACCGCGCCGCCATGGAGGGCGCGACCTACAGCCTGAAGTACGGCTACGACGCCTTTGTCCGCGCAGGCATGCAGTTCGATCGCATCGTGCTCACCGGCGGTGGCAGCAACAGCGCTGCCTGGCGTCAGCTGGTGGCTGATGTGTTCGGCCTGCCGGTGGACGTCCCGGTGCAGGCCGAAGGTGCGGCATTTGGAGCGGCGCTACAGGCGTTGTGGGCGTTCGCCAGGGCGCAGGGAGACGCCACCCCGATCAGCGACATCACCGCGCGCCACGTCACCGTCGATCCCGCGCTGTCCGCACGGCCGGATCCGGACCGCAGCGAAGCCTATGCACGGGCCTACGCACGCTTCCTCAGCCATCTTGATGCCATCACGCCGCTACAGCGCGGCTGATGGCTCCTCCACGACACCCCGTACAACGACAGGAGCACGCACCATGAGCACGCAGCCCTTCATCGGCGCCAAGGAGTACTTCCCCGGCGTCGGCCGCATTCCGTTCGAGGGCAGGGGCTCGGACAATCCGCTTGCGTTCAAGGTCTACGATGCCAACCGGGTCATCGGCGGCAAGACCATGCAGGAGCATCTGCGCTTCGCCGTGTGTTACTGGCACACCTTCTGCAATGCCGGGCACGATCCGTTCGGCCCGGGCACCCGGCAATTCCCGTGGGAGGCATCGTCACCGCTGGCCACGGCCGAGGCAAAGGTGGACGCAGCGTTCGAGTTCTTCACGAAGCTGGGCGTGCCGTACTGGTGCTTCCACGACATCGACCTGGCGCCGGATGCCGATGACATCGGCCAGTACCAGAAGAACCTCGCGCACATGGTGGGCCTGGCCAAGGCGCGCCAGGCGGCCACCGGCGTAAAGCTGCTGTGGGGCACGGCCAACCTGTTCTCGCACCCGCGCTACATGAACGGTGCATCGACGAATCCCGATTTCGCGGTAGTCGCGCGTGCAGCCGTGCAGGTCAAGGCTGCACTGGAAGCGACGGTCGAGCTGGGCGGCGAGCATTACGTGTTCTGGGGCGGACGCGAGGGCTATGCGTCGCTGGCCAATACCCAGATGAAGCGCGAGATCGAGCACTTCGCACGCTTCCTGACCATGGCCCGCGACTACGGCCGCAGCATTGGCCTGAAGGGCAACTTCCTGATCGAGCCCAAGCCGATGGAGCCGATGAAGCACCAATACGACTTCGACAGTGCCACGGTGGTGGGTTTCCTGAAGGAGCATGGGCTGGACAAGGACTTCAAGCTCAACATCGAGGCCAACCACGCCACGTTGTCCGGGCACACCTTCGAGCACGATCTGCAGGTCGCGTCCGATCACGGCCTGCTGGGCAGCATCGACGCCAACCGCGGCAACGCGCAGAACGGCTGGGACACCGACCAGTTCCCCAGCGATCTGTACGACACCGTCGGCGCGATGCTGGTCGTGCTGCGCCAGGGTGGGCTGGAGGGCGGGTTGAACTTCGATGCGAAGGTGCGCCGCGAGTCGACCGACCTGGAGGATCTGTTCATTGCCCACATTGGCGGCATGGACGCGTTCGCACGCGGCCTGGAGGTTGCCCATGCACTGCTGACCGAGTCGCCCTGGGAGCAATGGCGCAAGGAGCGCTACGCAAGTTTCGACAGCGGTGCCGGCCAGGATTTCGAGCGTGGCACGCTCAGCCTGCCGGACCTGGCGGCACTGGCCTCCCGGCTCGGCGAACCGCGCCAGGCCAGCGGCAAGCAGGAGCGTTACGAAAACCTGCTCAACCAATACCTGCTGCGCTGAGCGCGGCAGGCGAAGGGCGCAACGGTGCACTCAAGGGGACGGGGATGAACCAGGCAGCAGGCAGCGGTGAAAACACACGACTGATCGTACTGATCAGCGTGGTAGCAACGATTGGCGGTTTTCTGTTCGGCTTCGACAGCGGTGTGATCAATGGCACCCAGGATGGCCTGCACCAGGCGTTCCGGTCCGGCGAATGGATGCAGGGGTTCGAGATCGCGTCGATGCTGCTGGGCTGTGCGGTGGGCGCATTCAGTGCTGGACGGCTGGCCGACCGCCTGGGCCGTCGCAACGTGCTGATCCTTTCGGCAGTGATGTTCCTGCTGTCGGCGCTCGGTGCCGGGGCGGCGGTCTCGTCAGGCTGGTTCATTGCGGCGCGGGTGGTGGGCGGATTCGCGGTAGGCGCGGCCAGTGTGATCTCGCCGGCCTACATTGCCGAGGTCGCTCCGGCCCGCTATCGCGGCCGCCTGGCTACGGTGCAGCAGATCGCCATCATCACCGGGCTCACCGCTGCCTTCCTGTCCAACTACCTGCTGGCGGCTGCAGCGGGCGCGTCGACCGAACCGCTGTGGGGTGGGCAGGCCGCCTGGCGCTGGATGTTCTGGATGCAGGCCGCGCCATCGCTGCTGTTCCTGCTGCTGTTGCTGACCATTCCTGAGAGCCCGCGCTACCTGGTGGTGAAGCGGCGCAAGGACGATGCACTGCGGGTGCTGACCCGGCTGCTGGGCAGCGACAAGGCCCGCGCCACGCTCGAGGAGATCGATGCCTCGTTGTCCAACGACCATCATCGCCCTCGACTGCCCGACCTGAAGAGCCGGGCGACCGGGCGGATCCGCCCGATTGTCTGGGTCGGCGTCGGGCTGGCCTGCTTTCAGCAGCTGGTCGGCATCAACGTGGTGTTCTATTACGGCGCCGTGCTGTGGCAGGCGGTCGGCTTTTCCGAAAACGACGCGCTTCTGATCAACGTGCTGTCCGGCGCGCTGAGCATCGGTGCCTGCGTTGTCACGGTACTGCTGATTGACCGGATCGGCCGCAAGCCCCTGCTGTGGTTCGGCTCGGCAGGGATGTCGCTGTCGCTTGCACTGGTGGTGGTGGCCTTTGCCAGCGGTTCGCTGGCGGACGGGCACCTGCAGCTGCCCGGTCGCATGGGCACGCTGGCGCTGGTGGCGGCCAATGCCTACGTCGTGTTCTTCAATCTGTCCTGGGGGCCGGTGATGTGGGTGATGCTGGGCGAGATGTTCCCGAACCAGATCCGCGGTTCGGCACTGGCGGTCGCTGGCGCAGCGCAATGGACCTCCAACTTCGTGGTCACGGTGACGTTCCCGATGCTGCTGGCCGCGGCAGGGCTGGCAGCCACCTACGGCATCTACCTGGTGGCTGCCGTGATCTCGGTGATCTTCGTCGTCCGGCATGTGCACGAGACCAAGGGCAAGGAACTGGAGCAGATGGAAGGATGAGCGCCATGACATCGCAGGCCTTGGTAATCCGCAGCGGTGCGTTGGTCGCCGCACTGATGCTGGGATTGCTCGGCTGCCGCGGCCAGGACCGGGCTGCCGCCGCCGCAGCTACCGACAATGATCCCTGGCCGAAGGTCGCCTGGCCGCTGGCTGCGGATCCGACACTGGAGAAGCGCATCACCGACCTGATGGCCGGCATGACGGTGGAGGAAAAGGTCGGCCAGCTGGTGCAGGGCGACATCGCCAGCGTCACCCCCGACGACGTGCGCCGCTACCGCCTCGGCTCGATCCTGGCCGGAGGCAACTCCGATCCCGGCGGCCGCTATGACGCCTCGCCGGCCGAATGGCTGGCGCTGGCCGACGCGTTCTACGACGCCTCCATGGATACCTCCAAAGGCGGCAAGCCCATCCCTCTGCTGTTCGGCATCGATGCCGTGCACGGGCAGAGCAACATCATGGGTGCCACGTTGTTCCCGCACAACATCGGGCTGGGCGCCACGCGCAATCCGGAGCTGCTGCGGCAGATCGGTGGCATCACCGCGCTGGAGACCCGCGTCACCGGCATGGAGTGGACGTTCGCGCCGACCGTTGCGGTACCCCAGGATGATCGCTGGGGACGCACCTACGAAGGCTACTCCGAATCGCCGGAGGTGGTGGCCAGCTATGCCGCCGCCATGGTGGAGGGATTGCAGGGCAGGGTGGGAACACCGGAGTTCCTCGATGGCCGCCATGTAATCGCCTCGGTGAAGCACTTCCTGGGCGATGGGGGCACCACTGACGGCAAGGACCAGGGCGACACCCGTATCAGCGAGTCAGATCTGGTGCGCATCCACGCGGCCGGATACCCGCCGGCAATCGCCGCCGGCGCGCAGACCGCAATGGCGTCGTTCAACAGCGTCAACGGTGAAAAGATGCATGGGCACCGGCATTACCTCACCGATGTGCTCAAGGGCCGCATGAACTTCGGTGGCTTCGTGGTGGGTGACTGGAATGGTCATGGACAGGTCAAGGGCTGCACCACCACAGACTGCCCGGCCACCATCATCGCGGGCCTGGACATGGCGATGGCTTCGGACAGCTGGAAGGGCTTCTACGAGACGACGCTGGCTGCGGTCAAGGACGGCCGGATCACGACGCAGCGGCTGGACGATGCAGTGCGCCGGATCCTGCGGGTCAAGTTCCGCCTTGGGCTGTTCGAGGCCGGCAGGCCATCCACGCGGGCCGTCGGCGGGCAGTTCGCACTGATCGGCGCGCCGGCACATCGCGCGGTCGCCCGGCAGGCCGTGCGCGAATCGCTGGTCCTGTTGAAAAACCAGGACCACGTCCTGCCGCTGTCTCCGAAGCAGCGGATCCTCGTGGCCGGCGACGGTGCCAACGATGTCGGCAAGCAGGCGGGCGGCTGGACGCTCAACTGGCAGGGCACCGGCACCACCCGCAAGGACTTCCCCAATGCGGACACGATCTATGAGGGCATCGCGCGCCAGGCCAGCGCGGCGGGTGGTGAAGCCGTGCTTGCCGTTGACGGTCGCTATGCAGTGAGGCCCGATGTGGCGGTGGTGGTGTTTGGCGAAGACCCCTATGCCGAGTTCCAGGGAGACCGGTCGACGCTGGCCTACAAGCCCGGCAACGAAACGGACCTGGCGCTGCTCAAGCGGCTCAAGGCCGAAGGCATACCGGTTGTTGCGGTTTTCCTGAGCGGGCGGCCGCTCTGGGTGAACCGGGAAATCAATGCCGCCGATGCCTTCGTGGCTGCGTGGCTGCCGGGCTCGGAAGGCGCCGGCATTGCCGATGTACTGCTGCGCGGAAGCGATGGCCGCGTGCAGCACGATTTCAAGGGCAAGCTCAGTTTCAGCTGGCCGCGCACCGCCACCCAGTACGCCAACAACGTTGGCCAGAAGGACTACGATCCGTTGTTTGCGTTCGGCTTCGGCCTGACCTACGCCGACAACGGCGACCTGGCCGCGCTGCCGGAGGCATCGGGCGTGACCGGCAACGAGGGCGCGACCGGCGTCTACTTCGCGCGTGGTGACGCAGGCCCTGGCATGGCGCTGCGACTCGAGGATGCCGCTGGCCAGGGCCTGACCGTGACCCGCGTACCGGACGCATTGCCAGATGACCGGCTGAAGATCACCGGCGTGGATCATCTGGCGCAGGAGGATGGGCGACGCCTGGCCTGGTCGGGCAAGGGCGAGGCCGTCGCTGCACTGCAGTCGCACACGGCGCTGGACCTGCAGCGCGAATCCAACGGCGACCTGATGCTGCTGACCACGCTGCGGGTCGACGCTGCGCCGCAGGGTGAGGTGTGGCTGTCGGTCGGTTGCGGCGCGGGCTGCTCGGCACGCATCGCCATCGGGTCGTCGCTGGCGGCGCTTCCACAAGGCCAGTGGAAGCGTGCTGGCGTGCCGCTGAAGTGCCTGGCCAAGGCGGGCGCCAAACTGGACGCGATCGACCGGCCGTGGTCGGTGGTGACGGGCGATGCGATGACGATCTCCGTGTCACGCGTCGCGCTGGGTGCGCTGAACGAAGCCGAGGTCACCCTCGGATGCGGAGCATGATGCCTGCGCTACCGCCGCCGGGGCGGCGCGGCGACCGAATCGCGTGCGATCAGCCGATGCGGCATCACATGATCGCGCAGCACCGTTGCGTCCGCCGCCGGACGGCGGATGGTGCGCAGCAGGATGTCGACGGCCGCGTTGGCCATCGAGGCGATGGGCTGGTGGATCGTGGTCAGTTCCGGCCACACGGTGGTGGCGGCCGAGGTGTCATCGAAACCCACGACCGACAGGTCGCGCGGCACTTCCAGCCCGCGCCGATGCGCCACCGAGATGGCGGCGGCGCCCATGTCGTCGTTGCTGGCGAAAATCGCGGTCGGTGGCCGGCGTTGGGACAGCAGCTTCTCGGCCGCAGCCAGGCCGGACCGGTAGGTGTAGTCACCGTGCTGGACCAGGCCGGGGTCCACCGCCAGCCCGGCCTCGCGCAGGGCGGTGACGAAGCCGTCGTAGCGGAGCGCACTTGCGCTCAGGTCATCGCGCCCACGGATGAAGCCGATGCGGGTGTGTCCCTGCCGGAGCAGGTGATCGGTCATTTCCCTGCCCGCGCTGAAATCGTCGATGCGGACGCAGGACAGGGCCTCGCTCAGGCGCCCCGATGCGATGGCCACCACCGGAATGCCAGCCTTGACCAGTTCGCTTACGGCGGCCTGCGATTCGCACAGGGGCGGCGGCAGGATCACCCCGTCGACGCGTCCGGCGAGCGCGCGCGCCGCCCTGCGTTCGGATTCGGCATCCAGGTTGTCCCAGTAGTCGATGACCAGCTGGATGGCGGAACTGGAGGCGACGCGCAGCAGGCCCACCAGCAGTTCACGCAGGTAGGCGCCGCTGGGGTTGGTGTAGATCAGCGCAATGCGCGTGTGCTGTGCGGCGGCCAGCGAACTGGCGGCAAGATTGGGCGTATAGCCCAGCTCACGCACGGCGCGCAGCACGCGCTCGCGGGTGACGTCGCGCACCTTGCCCTGGTTGATCACCCGCGACACGGTCATCGGCGAAACGCCGGCAAGGGCCGCAACCTCGTCGATCGTCACGCCTGCGGTTCTGCGGCGAACCGATTTCTTCGGCTTGTCCAATGCACGATCCCTTTGTTCTTGGTGGCGCTGCCGCGCGGGTGCGAAGGACGATGATGCGCTGTCCCGGGCCCGGACGTAGTCTACAAAGGCGCATGTTAACGCCCTTGTTGCGTGCTGTCGGCACGCGCCTGTGGGCCGTGGTCGTGCTGCTGGCCTGTGCTGGCGGGGCACGGGCGGAGGATGGCTATGCGCTGTGGATGCGGTACCAGCCGGTTGCCGCAACGGTCGCTGCCGATTACCGGCGGCAACTGGCCGAAGTGGTGGCCCCGGATTGCACGCCGATGCAGCGCGCTACCCGCGACGAGCTTGCGCGCAGCCTCCCTGGATTGCTGGGAGCGGCACCGCCAATGCGAACGGCAATCAGTACTGACCATGCCCTGGTGCTGGGCACGCCGCAATCCTCGACCCTCGTCGCCGCGTACGGCAACGAGATCGCCACGTTGGGCGACGGGGGGTTCCTGATCCGGCGGGTCCGGATCGAGGGGCGCGATGTACTGCTGGTGGCGGCACGCCAGGATGTCGGCGTGCTGTACGGCACCTTCCATCTGCTGCGCCTGCTGCAGCGTGGCACGTCGCTGCGGGGGCTGGAGGTGCGTGAGTCGCCTCGGGTCGCACTGCGTGTGCTCAACCATTGGGACAACCTGGATCGTTACGTCGAGCGTGGCTATGCAGGCAGCTCGCTCTGGGACTGGCAGACGTTGCCGCAGTGGCGTGACCCGCGCTACACCGACTACGCCCGTGCCAACGCCTCGCTCGGCATCAACGGCACCGTCCTCAACAACGTCAATGCCAGTGCGATGAGCCTGTCGCCGGCCTATCTGGCCAAGGCCGCCGCGCTGGCCGACCTGTTCCGCCCCTATGGCATCCGGGTCTACCTGAGCGCGCGCTTCAGTGCACCCATCGAACTCGGCGGCCTGGCAACGGCTGATCCCCTGGATCCGGCTGTGCGGCGCTGGTGGCGCGACAAGGTCGATGAGATCCATACGCGCATTCCGGATTTTGGCGGCTTCCTGGTCAAGGCGAACTCGGAAGGGCAACCCGGCCCGCAGGATTACGGTCGTTCCCATGCCGACGGCGCCAACCTGCTGGCCGACGCGCTGGCGCCCTACAACGGTGTGGTGATGTGGCGGGCCTTCGTGTATTCGCACGTGGTTCCCGAAGATCGCGCCAAGCAGGCATACAGCGAGTTTGTCGGGCTGGACGGCGCCTTCCGCCCCAACGTGATCGTGCAGGTGAAGAACGGCCCCATCGACTTCCAGCCGCGCGAGCCGTTCCACCCCTTGTTTGGCGCGATGCCGCGCACGCCGCTGATGATGGAGCTGCAGATCACCAAGGAGTACCTGGGTTTTGCGACGCACCTGGTGTACCTGGGAACGCTCTACGAGGAAGTGCTGCAGGCCGACACCCATGCACGCGGCGAAGGCTCCACGGTCTCCCGCGTGGTCGATGGCTCGCTGGAGGGGCATGCGCTGACCGGTATCGCCGGCGTCGCCAACATCGGCGTGGACCGCACCTGGAGTGGCTCGCACTTCGATCAGGCCAACTGGTACGCCTTCGGCCGACTGGCCTGGAACCCGCAGGAATCCGCGCGCGCGATTGCCGAAGACTGGGCAGCGCTGACCTTCTCGCCCGACCCGCAGGTGACCGGCCCGATCGTGCGGATGATGATGGACTCGCGCGAGGCGGTGGTGGATTACATGACGCCGCTGGGCCTGCATCACCTGATGGCACGCGGCCATCACTACGGCCCCGGCCCCTGGGTGGACGGCGGCCCGCGTGCGGACTGGACGTCGGTGTACTACCACCGCGCAGATAGCAAGGGCATCGGCTTTGACCGTAGCGCCAGCGGAAGCAACGCCGTGGGCCAGTACGCGTCGCAGGTGGCCGAGGTCTATGGCGACCCCGAGCGGGTGCCCGAGTCGCTGCTGCTGTGGTTCCATCATGTGCCGTGGGACCGCCGCATGCGCTCGGGCAGGACGCTCTGGGACGAACTGGTCGGGCGCTATTCGCGCGGCGTGCGCCAGGTGCAGTCGATGCAGGCGACCTGGGCCGGCCTGAGCGACCGGATCGATCCGCAGCGGCATCGGCACGTCGCGGCGTTCCTGCAGATCCAGCACAACGAAGCGCAATGGTGGCGTGACGCCAGCGTGGCGTACTTCCAGTCGCTCAGTGGCCGGCCACTGCCCGCCGGCGAGCGGCCGCCGCCGCATCCGTTGTCGTACTACCAGGCCTTGCAGTTTCCGTTCGCACCGGGGGATGGCCGATGAGCAGGTTCGGAGCGGTCGGGTGTGCGCTGTTGATGATGGCTGCGGCAGTAGTGGCGATGCCGGCCGCGGCGCGGGAAACGACGGGACTGCTGCATCCCCTGTTCAAGGATCACGCGGTCCTGCAGCGCGACCGGCCCATTGCGGTCTGGGGGCACGCAGGCCCCGGGCAGCCGGTTTCCGTGACGTTTGCGGGGCAGGCGGTGAGCAGCCGGGCGGACGCCGCAGGCCGCTGGCAGGCGATGCTGTCCCCGGTCGCCGCTGGCGGTCCCTACACGCTGGAGGTAAACGACGGAACGCGCCGGCAGACGGCGCGCGATGTGCTGATGGGCGACGTGTGGTTGTGCTCGGGCCAGTCGAACATGGAGCTGCCGGTGTGGCGCTCGCTCAACGCTGCCAGCGAGATCGCCTCGGCCACGATGCCACGGATCCGGCTGTTCACCGTGCCGCAGGAGGGGGCCGCGCAGGCACAGCAGAGCTTCAAGGGCGACCCTGCATGGATAACGGCAACCCCCGACAGGGTGCGCGACTTCTCCGCAGCCTGTTTCTATTTCGCGCGCGAGCTGCAGCGCACGGCTGCCGTGCCGATGGGCTTGATCCAGGCGGCGTGGGGCGGGTCCCGTATCGAGGCGTGGACCAGCCCGGGCGCGCTGCGCGGGCAGGGCGGCATGGACGAGCCCCTGGACATCCTTGCTCAGTCTGCCCACGACCCGCAGCAGGCACATGCACGCTGGGGTCGCTACTGGCAGCACTGGTGGGCCACACGCGAGGGCGCACTGTCAGGTGACGCACCATGGCGGACGGATGCCGATGACCGCGGATGGTCGCGCGCACCGGCCACACTGGGCGCATGGGAGCGGTGGAACGAGCCCGCACTTGCCGACTACAACGGCATGGTCTGGTATCGCACGCAGGTGATGCTGAGCGCTGAACAGGCTGCACGCGGCGCGACCCTGGAGCTGGCATCGGCTGACGAGGTGGACGTGACCTGGGTGAACGGGGTCGCCGTCGGCAGCCAGTACGGCGCCGGCGAGAGGCGCTACCCGTTGCCACATGGCCTGCTGAAGGCAGGATCCAACAGCATTGCGGTCAACGTGCTGGACACCTACGGCGAAGGCGGCCTGGCCGGTCCTTCAACGGCACACCGCCTGCAGTTCGATACCGGCGAGCGGGTGCCACTGCAGGGACCGTGGATGTATCGGGTTGCGCCGGGCCAACAGGCGCCGCCGTTTGCCCCGTGGCAGGCCGCCACCGGGCTGTCGACGCTGTACAACGGAATGATCGCACCGCTCGGGGGCTTCGGGCTGCGCGGCATGCTCTGGTATCAAGGTGAATCGAACACCGGCGATGGTGCGGCCTATGCAGTGCGGTTGCGTGCGCTGCGCGAGGACTGGCGGCGGCAGTTCGGTGCGCGCACGCCACTGCTGCTGGTACAACTGGCCGGCTACGGCCAGCCGCCGGCTGCGCCCGCCGACAGCGGCTGGGCGCAGGTGCGTGAGGCGCAGCGGCGCGTCGCGGCCGAGGATGCGCAGAGCGGTCTTGCCATTGCCATCGACATCGGCGACGCCTACGACATCCATCCGCCGAACAAGCAGGAGCTCGGGCGCCGCCTGGCGCGCGTGGCACGCCATGTCGTGTACGGCGAGCAGGGCGTAGCACCGTCGGGCCCGCGAGCGGTCACCGCCGTGCGGACACCCACGGGCGTCGCCATTGCGTTCGAGGATGTCGAAGGCGCGCTCACCGCGACCGGCGCACTGCGTCCGATCGGCTTTGAACTGTGCGAGGCCAGGGGCCATACGCGCCACTGCGAGTACGCCGATGCCGGACTGGATGCGCGCCGGATCCTGCTGCGCGGCCCGCTGTCCACGCGCGCAACGCATGTGCGCTACTGCTGGGCCGATGGCCCGGTGTGCACGCTGCGCGACCGCAGCGGGGCGCCGGCCGGCCCGTTCGAACTTCCCATTGCCGAAGCCGAGGCCCGACGATGATGACGTTGTCCAAGCAGTCCCCTCTGGCCCGCGACAGGGCCGGCTTGAGGTCGATGGCGCGACACCTGCTGGGGGCGTTGTTCCTGCTGTCGGCCGCAACCACCCGGGCCAGCGCGCCGCCGGATGCTCCCCCGGTGTACTTCGACTGGTTCGAGTACCGCGGCAATGACCAGGCGTTTGAAGTGCCGCTGCCGGCCGGCCACTACCGCAATCCTGTCTTGGCCGGCTTCCATGCCGATCCCAGCGTCGTGCGCGCGAACGGCCGGTTCTACCTGGTCAATTCCAGCTTCACCTACTTCCCGGGCATTCCGGTGTTCGAAAGTGCCGACCTGGTGCACTGGAAGCAGATCGGCAATGTGATTGACCGCCCCACGCAACTGGATTTCGACGGCCTGAGCGTCTCGCGCGGCATCTTCGCGCCGACCATCGAGTACCACGACGGTACCTTCTACGTCGTCACCACCGCCACCGACAGTGGTGGCAACTTCATCGCCACCGCGCGCGATCCGGCCGGTCCGTGGTCCGATCCGCACTGGCTGCCCGGCATCGATGGCATCGACCCGTCACTGTTCTTCGACGATGACGGCAAGGTGTACCTGGTCAACAACGATGCACCGCCCGGTCCGCCGCGCTACGACGGGCACCGCGCCATCTGGATGCAGCAGATCGATCTGGCGGCATTCAGGCCGGTCGGGCCGCGCCGGGTGCTGGTTGACGGAGGCGTGGAGCCGGCGAAGAATCCCATCTGGATCGAGGGACCGCATATCTACAAGCGGGAGGGCTGGTATTACCTGTCCGACGCTGAAGGAGGTACCGGGCCGCAGCATTCGCAGGTGGTGCTGCGCAGCCGCACGGTGTGGGGCCCCTACGTTCCCTATACGGGCAATCCGATCCTGACCCAGCGCGAACTGCCGGACGACCGTCCACTTCCGATCACCAATGCCGGCCATGCCGACCTGGTCGAAGGCCCGGATGGCTCGTGGTGGGCGGTGTTCCTGGCCAGCCGTAACTACCAGAAGCAGCACTACAACACCGGGCGCGAGACCTACCTGTTGCCGGTACGCTGGCAGGATGGCTGGCCGCAGATCCTGCCGGTTGACCGGGCCATTCCCTATGTGGCCAAGGCCCCCGCGTGGATGCAGGGCGAGGCATCCCAGGCCCCTTCGACCGGCAATTTCGTAGCGCGCGACAATTTCGATGGCCCGACGCTTGATCCACAGTGGCTGCGCGTGCGGGTGCCCAGGCATGCCTGGGCCGACCTGGCCACGCGCCCCGGCATGCTGGCCGTGCACCCGCTCGCCGAGGATCTGGACACGCTGCGCAATCCGGCATTTCTCGGCCGGCGCCAGCAGCATCTGCGCTTCGAGGCGAGCACCGCGATGACCCCGCCAGCTTCCGGAGTCGCCGCCGGTCTGGCGGCGTTCCAGAGCGAGGCGTACTGGTACTTCCTTGGCGTTCGTGACCTTGGCGGGGGGCGCCTCTCGCTCTTCCTCGAAGCGCGCGACGGTGGCCGCAGCACGCGGACGCTGGCCAGCCGTGAAGTACCGGTGCCTGCAGCACTGCGCCTGAAGATTGCCGGCAACGAGGGCGACTATGCGTTCTCGTTCGACACCGGCGATGGGCAGGGCTGGCAACTGCTCGCAGGCGGGGTGGACGGCACCGTTCTGAGTACGGACCGGGCAGGCGGCTTCGTGGGCGCACTGCTGGGTCCTTTCGCGCGCGACGAGCGCACCGGGAGAAGCAAATGAGGCTGTCGATTTCGTCCAAGGCCCGCCGCCGTACCTTGCGCGGTGGGGCCGCCCTGTTCGTACTGACCTGCGTGGCGGCCGCCGCGTCCGCGGCCGCGCCGCGGCCCTGGCTGGACGTTTCGGCCAGCTTCGAGCAACGGGCCGCCGCACTCGTCGCGCAGATGACGCTGGAAGAGAAGGCCGCGCAGATGCAGAACGCCGCGCCGGCGATCGAACGGCTGGGGGTACCCGCCTACGACTGGTGGAACGAGGGGCTGCACGGCGTCGCACGGGCAGGGCAGGCCACGGTGTTTCCGCAGGCAATCGGCCTGGCCGCGACCTTCGATGTACCGTTGATGGGGCAGGTGGCCACGACCATCAGCGACGAGGCCCGCGCAAAGCACCACCAGTTCCTCCGCGAAGGCTTGCACGGGCGTTACCAGGGGCTGACCTTCTGGTCGCCGAACGTCAACATCTTCCGCGACCCGCGCTGGGGCCGCGGACAGGAAACCTATGGCGAGGACCCGTACCTCACCGCGCGCATGGGCGTGGCCTTCGTACGTGGCCTGCAGGGCGACGACCCCGTCTACCGCAAGCTGGACGCCACCGCCAAGCATCTGGCCGTGCACAGCGGACCGGAGGCCGACCGCCATCACTTCGATGCACGGCCCAGCCGGCGCGACCTGTATGACACCTACCTTCCGGCGTTCGAGGCGCTGGTGAAGGAGGGCGACGTCGATGCTGTCATGGGCGCCTACAACCGCGTGTACGGGGAGTCCGCCAGTGCCAGCCGTTTCCTGCTGCGCGATGTGCTGCGACGCGACTGGGGCTTCAAG
The DNA here is from genome assembly GCF_010608305.1 of Stenotrophomonas sp. AS012628. Lineage (NCBI taxonomy): Bacteria > Pseudomonadati > Pseudomonadota > Gammaproteobacteria > Lysobacterales > Lysobacteraceae > Stenotrophomonas > Stenotrophomonas sp. AS012628. Next base: position 120,465 of record NZ_VMBJ01000001.1, read on the forward strand.
GGCTACGTGGTCTCGGACTGCTGGGCCATCGTCGATATCTGGAAGCACCACCGTATCGTCACCACGCGCGAAGCCGCTGCGGCGCTGGCGGTGAGGAAGGGCACCGAGCTGGAATGCGGCCAGGAGTACGCCACATTGCCCTCGGCCGTGCGCCAGGGGTTGATCAGCGAGGCGGAGATCGACGATGCAGTGACCCGCCTGTTCACCGCACGGATGCGCCTGGGCATGTTCGACCCACCGGAGCGGGTGCGCTGGGCGCGCATTCCCGCCTCGGTGAACCAGGCGCCGGCCCATGATGCGCTCGCGCTCAAGGCCGCGCAGGCATCGCTGGTGCTGCTGAAGAACGACGGCATCCTGCCACTGTCGCGCAACACCAGGCGCATTGCCGTGGTTGGACCCACCGCCGACGACACCATGGCGCTGCTCGGCAACTACTTCGGCACACCGGCCGCGCCGGTGACGATCCTGCAGGGCATACGCGAGGCGGCCAAGGGCGTTGAAGTGCGTTATGCCCGCGGCGTCGACCTCGTGGAAGGCCGTGACGATCCCGGCGCCACACCGCTGATCGAGCCGACCTACCTGCGGCCCTCGGCGGACTCGCCCGAGCGCGGCCTGCGCGGTGAGTACTTCCGCACGCCCGACCTGTCCGGCACTCCGGCCCTGGTGCGTACCGACGCGCAGATCGGCTTCCGCTGGGACCGCGGCTCGCCGACCGACAACCTGCTGGCACGCGGCGAAGCGGCACCGGGGCAGGGGATTCCCAACGACCGCTTCAGCATCCGCTGGAGTGGCCAACTGCTGCCACCCGTGTCCGGCCGTTACCGGCTGGAGGTGGCCGGCGATGATGGCTACCGCCTGTATCTGGACGGCAAGCGTGTGATCGATCATTGGGTGAATACTGATCGCCTGCATGCCGGGGGCGTCGAACTGGACCTGCAGGCCGGGCGTGCCTATGCGCTGACACTGGAGTACTACGACGACCAGCGCGATGCGGGCGTGCGCCTTGGGTGGCGCATGCCCGGCGCCAAGGCGCCCTTCGACGAAGCGCTGGATGCAGCACGCGATGCCGATGTGGTGGTGTTCGTCGGTGGCCTCACCGGCGATGTCGAAGGCGAAGAGATGACGGTCAACTACCCGGGCTTTGCCGGTGGCGACCGTACCGACCTGCGGCTGCCCGCGCCGCAGCGCACCCTGCTGGAGGCCCTGCACGGCACCGGCAAGCCGGTGGTGATGGTGCTCACCGGTGGCTCGGCCATCGCCGTGGACTGGGCGCAGGCGCATCTGCCGGCGATCCTGATGAGCTGGTACCCGGGGCAACGCGGCGGCACCGCTGTCGGCCAGGCGCTGTTCGGCGACGTCAATCCCTCCGGCCGTTTGCCGGTCACGTTCTACAAGGCCGGCGAAGCGATGCCGGCATTCGACGACTACGCCATGGAGGGCCGCACCTATCGCTACTTCCGCGGCACGCCGCTGTATCCGTTCGGTCACGGTCTGTCGTATACGCGGTTCGACTATGGAACGCTCCGCCTCGATGCAGACAGCCTCCGCGCCGATGGCCGCCTGGGCGTGGCAGTGGATGTCGCCAACACGGGCACGCGCAGCGGTGACGAAGTGGTACAGCTGTACGTGCGGCGCGAGCACGCCGGCAGCGGCGATGCCGTGCAGGAACTGCGTGGCTTCCAGCGCGTCCAGCTGGCCCCGGGCGAACGCCGCACGGTGACGTTCACCCTGGAGGCGGCGCAGGCCCTGCGCCACTATGACGAGGCGCGTGCGGCGTACGCAGTGCAGCCCGGTGCCTACGAGGTCAGGGTGGGGGCGTCCAGTGCCGATATACGTGCGCGGGGCAGGTTCACCGTGGTGCCCGCGCATGACTGATCGCCCCCGCCGGCATCGATTCCCCTTCGACCAGATTCCTTTTCAAGGATGTCCGCTGCATGGCAAGCACTGAACACGCGCTATCGGTACGCGAGAAGCTCGGCTACAGCCTGGGCGATCTCGCCGCCAACCTGATCTTTCAGACCCTGATCACGTACCTGGCATTCTTCTACACCGACGTCTACCGCCTGCCAGCTGCCACCGCGGCCACGATCATCTTCGTGGTCGGCCTGCTGGGTGCGTTCGTGTTCACGCCGTTGATCGGCATCGCGGCTGACCGAACGTCCACCCGCTGGGGCCGCTTCCGCCCGTGGATCCTGTGGACGGCCATTCCCTTTGGCGTACTGTCACTGCTGGCGTTCAGCACCCCCGACCTGGGCGAGCGCGGAAAGGTGATCTATGCACTGGCCACCTACGCGCTGCTGGTCTGCGTTTACGCCGCGAACAACCTGCCGTACTCCGCGTTGAGCGGCGTGCTGACCGGCAGCATGGCCCAGCGCAACAGCCTGTCGGCCTACCGCTTCGTGGCCGTGATGATCGCGCAGTTCATCATCCAGGTGCTGCTGATGCCGCTGGTGCTGATCCTGGGCAATGGCGACCGGGTGCGCGGCTTTGAACAGGTCATGACCGCCTTCGCACTGATCGGCACGGTGTTCTTCCTGATCACCTTCGCCACCACCCGCGAGCGCATCGTGCCGACGCGCGAGCAGACCGGCGGCATAGTGCAGGACCTTTCGGACCTGCTGCACAACCGCCCGTGGCAGGTGATGCTGGCGCTGACCGTGCTGGTGTTCATCAACCTGGCGTTGAAAGGCGGCACCTACATCTATTACTTCCAGTACTACATGAGCGAAGCGGCGCTGGCCGGCTTCCTGGAAAACTCAGGCTTCAACGGCCTGATCAGTGCATTGAATGGCGCCCTGGCCAGCGCCGGTTTCGCGGCGTTCACCTGGCCGAAGGATGCGGCCACCTCGGCGTTCAGCCTGTTCAACGCGTGCGGCATCCTCTGCATGATCCTGGGTATCGGCGCATCACGGCGGCTGGCGGATCGCTTCGGCAAGCGCGATGTCTTCGGTGGCGCCCTGTTTGTCTCGACCCTGTTCCTGCTGGCCTTCTACCTGTTCCCCCCGACGGCGGTGGCGGTGGCGTTCGCAGCCTTCATGCTGCATGGCTTCTGCTATGGCATCACCATCCCGTTGCTGTGGGCGATGATCGCCGACGTCGCGGACTACTCGGAGTGGAAGAACCATCGAAGGGCAACGGCGATCATCTTCTCGGCGATGTTGTGCGGGCTGAAGATCGGCCTCAGCGTCGGAGGCGCGCTGGTCGCCGCGATCCTTGCCCACTACGGCTACCAGGCAGGACTGGCGCAACAGCCTGAGGGCGTGGTGCAGGGCATCCGCTTGACCGTAAGCGTCTACTGCTCCCTTCCTTTCCTGCTCGCCGTGGCGCTGCTGTTCTTCTACAGGATCGACAAGCGCACCGAAACCCGCATCGAGCAGGACCTCCACCTGCGTCGACGTTCCGCCGACGCCTCCGCGTAACGCCAAGATGACAACCATGATCGACCTCCATGCCGGCGAAGACGGCCAGGCCAGCAAAGCCCGTCTTGCGCAGCTCACCGCGCACGCCATTTCGCAACCGCTGGTGACCCACATCTACACCGCCGACCCTTCGGCGCACGTGTTCGAGGGGCGCCTGTACATCTATCCCTCGCACGACATCGACGGTGGCCAGCCATTCGACGACGAAGGTGGCCATTTCGGCATGCAGGATTACCATGTGCTGAAGATGGATACGCCCGATAGCGCGGCCATGGATTGCGGCATGGCGCTGCACGTGCGCGACGTGCCCTGGGCGCGGAAACAGATGTGGGCCCCCGATGCCGCCTGCCGCGATGGCCACTACTACCTGTACTTCCCGGCCAAGGACGCCGAGGGCCGGTTCCGCATCGGCGTGGCGATCGGTAAGCGGCCGGAGGGCCCGTTCGTGCCCCAGCCGGAGCCGATCAAGGACGCGTACTCGATCGACCCGGCCGTGTTCGAAGACGAGGATGGCAGCCACTACCTGTACTTCGGCGGCATCTGGGGCGGGCAGCTGCAGAAGTATCGTGACAACCAGTACAGCGAGGCCCACGAGGAACCCGAGGGCAGCGCGCCGGCCCTGGGGCCGCGCGTGGGCCGCCTGGATGTCGGCATGACCGAGCTGGCCGAACCCACCCGCGAAGTGCAGATCCTGGATGAGCATGGCCAGCCGCTGCGTGCGGACGACCATGCGCGCCGCTTCTTCGAAGGCCCGTGGCTGCACAGGTACCAGGGTCGCTACTATCTGTCGTACTCCACTGGCAACACCCACCAGCTGTGCTACGCCGTGGGAGACAGCCCGTATGGCCCGTTCACCTACGCTGGCGTGATCCTCACCCCCGTCGTGGGCTGGACCACCCACCACTCCATCTGCCAGTTCGAAGGGCAGTGGTACCTGTTCTATCACGATGCGCTGATGTCCGGCGGCATCACCCACCTGCGCTCGGCCAAGTGCACGCCGCTGCACATGGAGCCGGACGGAAGCATCCGCACGATCAATCCGTATGGGGCCTGAGCGCATGCTGCCGGTGGATGATGCGCTGGCCCCGCTGCCGGCCGGTGAACTGCACTGGCTGAGATGCGGCGAACTGGAGGTTGCGCTCGCCGCAGGGGCGGGCGGGCGCGTGGCGCACCTGCGTTACCAGGGCGTGGAGTGGCTGGTGGATGCGCAGGAGGGCGGGGCGGCTGCGATCGCCTGGGGCTGCTACCCGATGGTGCCCTGGGCCGGGCGCATCCGCCATGGAACGTTCCGCTTTGATGGCAGGCCGCATCGGCTGCCGCTCAACTTCGACGGGCATGCCATTCATGGGTTGGGCTTCTCGCGACCGTGGCAGATCGACCGGCTGGATGCGGCGACAGCCAGGTTGGCGCTGGCGTTGCCGCACGACGGCTACTGGCCCTTCGGTGGCATTGCCATGCTGGACCTGCAGCTGCAGGCCCACACCCTGCAGATGCGCCTTTCGGTCCAGGCCGGCGAGCAGGCGATGCCGGCGGTGCTGGGCTGGCATCCCTGGTTCCGGAAGCCGGACCGGCTGCTGTTCACGCCTCGTGCGATGTACCCGCGGGACGAGGAAGGTATTGCCACGCTGCCCTGTGTGGATCCGACCATCGGTCCCTGGGATGACTGCTTCATCGCCGACAGCGACATCACGCTGATACGCGAAGGCCAGCGCCTGCGGCTGCGCTCGGACCACGACCATTGGGTGGTCTACGACGGCACGCCGCACGCCACCTGTGTCGAGCCGCAGAGCGGTCCGCCGGACGGCTTCACGCTGGCGCCGCACCGGCTGGAGCCCGGCCAGTGCCTCGCGTTGACGTTCGACCTGGCGTGGGCGGCGGACAGCAGCTGAAGCCCGGCCAGGGCCCGCAATCGCCCTGGTTCCGGAGTGTCGGTACGCCGCCCGGACCGGTTGTGGACCCTGGTGCATGACACGGGCTGCGCCTCACCACCACGTGCCATCTGCTACAGGTTCCAGTCAACCCGCATGCCCGCGATCAGCGCATTCGGCAGGTCCAGCTGGCGTGCGGGTTCGTTTAACTGGTCCGGATGCACGATGTAGTGCAGGTTCGGCGCGACCCGAAGCTGCGGGGTGACCTGGATGGCATAGCTCAGCTCCATCATCACCTGGCTCCCGCGCGGGGTACCGCTGCCACCCGCTGCGGCACGGGCAAGGCGCAGGTTTTCCAGTGCGATCCTGCTGTACTTCTGTTGGGTCACGACAAAGGCGATGCTGTCCTGCGGCCGGCGGGCGAACGTGCCTTTCTGCACCAGCCCGGCCTGCAGGAAATGATCCTCGATCAACTGGCCGGAGGTGCCCTTGAGCGCCGCACCGAAAAAGGTCAGGCCGCGGCCGGCGCCATCACTGGTGAGTTGCTGCTCGAAGCGGGCGAACGCGCCTGAGCGACCGTGACGTGTCGCGTACTCCTGGCCACTGAGCAGCGCGGGAATGCCGTTGGCATCGCGCAGCGGATCGCGATAGGTCGAGTTGTCCTGCCAGCCACCGAGTTCGTAGCGGGCTTTCAGTCGTGCCGAAGCAGGGCTGCGCCAGCCGATCGTGTAGGGCACGATCCAGCCGGTGGCCTGGTTCGTATTCCACTTCAGGCCATGCTGGCCATCCTCGGCCTGGCTGGGATCAACCTGGTAGGCGCCGACGCGCACGTAGACATCGGGCGTCACCCAGGCCGTGGCATCGGCCATCCAGCTCGATACCGGCCACCAGGTGAAGTTGCTGGTACGGAATACGTAGGTCGGGTTGCCGCAGGCCGAGTTGCCCTGGAAGTACTGGCACAGCTCCGAACCGAGATGATGGATGTTGGCGACGCTGCGTCCCGCCTCAAGCACCAGCCGGTCGTCCAGCAGTTTCTGCTCCAGCGTCAGGTTGGCCAGGCGCGTGCCCTGGCCACCGTAGATCTCCTGCACCGAGGTGCTGTTGCCCGTGCTGCTGTTGGCGAGGTTGGTGCCATGACGATTGATGCCGTAGGCCTTGATCGTCGCGCCTCGCCAGCCAAACGCAGCGTCCAGGTCCACATCGGCACCGAACATCAGCTGGCCGGCATAGGCCGTGCCGCTCCGCTTGCCCCCATCGAGCGTGGCGGCGGCTTCGCCGGTGTAGGCGAGCTTGGGAGTGAAGACGTCGCTCGCGTCTGCGGTGGTGGCCAGGGATGGCAGGGCAAGCGCGATCGCCATCGGCAACATGTGTCGGGAAGAGCGGGTCATGGGCGAGGGTCCTTGTGCAGGGCGTAGGTCGCTGCGCCCCTGCGTGCGCAGGGGAGGTGGAAGGGGCTTGGTGATGGGGTGGATCAGGCCGGCGTGGTGACCGGCTTCTTGAGGATGCGCAACGCGACTGCAGTGACGGCCACGCCCGCCAGCAGTGCCAGCAGGTAGATGCCGAGGTGAGTGACTGCGTTCGGGATCGGCAGCACGAACACGCCGCCGTGCGGCACCTTCAGCTCGACGCCAGCGGCCATCGAGATTGCACCTGCCACGGCAGAACCAAGAATCAGCGCCGGAATGGTGCGCAGCGGATCACGCGCGGCGTAGGGGATCGCGCCTTCGGTCACGAAACTGAGGCCAAGCACGCCGGCGGCACCGGCCGTGCCGCGCTCCTCGGCGGTGAAGCGGTTGCTGAACAGCCATGTCGCCAGTGCGATACCCAGCGGCGGCGTCATGCCGCCGATCATCGTCGCCGCCATCGGCGTGTAGACCTGGCTGGAAATCAATGCAGTAGAGAACGCGTAGGACGCCTTGTTGACCGGCCCGCCCATGTCCACTGCCATCATTCCGCCCAGCAGCAGGCCAAGCAGGATCGCGCTGCTGCCTTGCATGCCGCGCAGCCAGTCGGTCAGCCAGGCCAGCAGCCCGGCCACCGGCGTACCGATCACATACATCATCAACAGGCCGGCCAGCAGCGTGCCCAGCACCGGCAGGATCAGCACCGGCTTGAGGCCTTCCAGGCTGCGCGGCAGGCGCAGCGCACGGTTGATCCAATGCACGCCGTAGCCGGCGATGAAACCGGCCAGGATGCCGCCGATGAAGCCCGCATCCATGTTGACTGCCACCAATCCCCCGATCATGCCCGGGGCGATGCCCGGGCGATCGGCGATGGAGTAGGCGATGTAGCCGGCCAGTGCCGGCACCATCAGCATGAAGCCGGACTTGGCGCCGATCTGGAACAGCGACCAGGCCAGCGTGCCCTTGTGTGCATCGTCGAAGGCATAGATGCCGCCGAGTGCGAATGCCAGTGCGATCAGCAGGCCGCCGGCAGTGACGAACGGCAGCATGAACGACACGCCGGTCATCAGGTGCTTGTAGGGCCCGGTGGCCTTGGTCTTTTCGGTCGTGCGCCCTGAAGTTGCCGTACCTGCCTGCACGCCGGCCTCGGCCAGCGCCTTGCGGATCAGGTTCTGGCCGTCGTTGATCGCCGGTTTGGTGCCGCTCTTGAACAGGCGTTTGCCAGCGAAGCGCGACAGATCGACTTCGCGGTCTGCGGCGATCAGGACGAGGTCAGCAGCCGCGATTTCCTCGTCGCTCAACGCGTCCTGCGCGCCGACCGAGCCCTGGGTTTCGACCCGGATTGCATGGCCCAGCGCTTTGGCGGCCTGTTGCAGCCCCTCAGCCGCCATGAAGGTGTGAGCGATGCCGGTGGGGCAGGAGGTAACGGCAACGATGCGCTTGTCCGCATTCGTGCCGGCGTCGTTTGAATGTGCGGCCGCGAGCGGTGCGAGCGCCGCAACCGGGTCGTCCAGTACTTCGCCCAGGCTGGCATGCGCGATCTCAGCATTGGCGAAGCGCGCGATGTCCGCCTCACCATCACCCACCAGCAGCAGGTGCGTCGCGGCGGCGGCGTTCGATGCAGGCAGTGCGCCGGTCACGCCCTGGTCGCTGCGGATCTCGATCATCAGCTCGAGCCCGCGCTGGCGGGCGGCGCGGCGCAGCGCTTCGGCGGCAAGAACCGCCTCGATGCTGCGCTCGCCAGCGGCGATGACTACGGTGGAAGCGTGCATGGGAACTCCTGGAATTCTTCGGGTTCGTCCTTGCCGAGGGCGCTGCGGTTGGCGTGAAGCCAGCCGCCGTGCCTCCGGCAGGAGGGGTCAATCCAACCGCTCGATCAGTACATCGCCGGCCCATGCGCGTACCTGCGCCGGGTCCAGCCGTCGTGCGTCACCGCTTTGCAGCCGGCTCATCGAGAACGCGGTCGCCAGCCGTGCGCAACCGGCCAGATCGAGGGAGGACTCCAGCATCGCGGCAGCGATGCCGGCGACCATGGCGTCGCCCGCACCGACCGTGCTGCCCCGGGCCAGTCGCGGCGGTCGTGCGACCAGCGCGCCGCTGCGATCAATGAACAGCGCACCGTCGGTGCCCATCGAGATCGCTACGAGCGCAATACCGCGTTCGACCAACGCCTGGCCAGCGACGCGCAGGGCGCTGCGGTCCGGCAGCTGGGTGCCGGTCCAGGCCTCCAGTTCGTGGCGATTGGGCTTGACCGCGTAGGGCAGTGCACCCTGTGCACCACTCAACGCCGCGGCAAGCGCGTCGCCACTGGTATCCAGCAGTACGCGCGCGCCGGCGGCGCGCACCTGCGCCTGCAGTCGGGCCCATGCATCGGCTTGCAGCCCGGACGGAAGGCTGCCGGACAGCACCACTGGCAGCTCCGGCTGGAGCAGTGCGTCGAGTCGGCGCGATACCGCGTCCAGATCGGCGTCACACAGTGACAGGCCGGGCAGGTTGATGTCGGTGGTCTCGCCGTTGGCGTCTTCCACCAGCTTGATGTTGGTGCGGGTACGGCCCGGAACGCGCAGACACGCGTCTGCGATGCCCCGATCGGAAAACAGTGCGCTGAACACGCCGTCGTTGCCATCGCCGAGCACGCCCAGCGCAGTGGTCGGCACGCCCCAGTCTGCCAGGCAGGCGGCCACGTTGATGCCTTTGCCGCCGGCGTCGTCGCGGGAACTGCGGGCGCGATGCACGTGACCCGGTTGCAGGTTCGCCAGCCGCACGGTCTGGTCGATTGCCGGGTTCAGGGTAATGGTGACGGCGCGGGAACTCATGCGCGCGCTCCATCGAGGGCACGCACCTGCTCAGCGGTTTCGCAGTCCAGCGCCGTCGCAGCCAGCGTTCGCAGATCGGCCAGCGCGCTGCCACGCAGGCGTGCTTTCACGGCCGGGATGTCGTTCGGGGTCATCGACAGTTCGTCCACGCCCAGTCCCGCCAGCAGCATCGCACCGAACGGATCGCCGGCCAGGCCGCCGCAGACACCCACCCAGCGCCCCTGCGTGCGTGCACCGTCCACCGTGGCGCGGATCGCGCGCAGCACGGCCGGATGCAGGCTGTCGGCCTCTGCGGCAAGCTCCGGATTCTGGCGGTCGATCGCCAGCACGTACTGGGTCAGGTCGTTGGTACCTATCGAGAAGAAGTCGGCGTGGCGGGCAAGCACATCGCTCTGGGCGGCAGCGGCCGGCACTTCGATCATGATGCCGATCGGCACGTCGGGCGCCTCGAGTTCGGTGCGCAGGCACTCGCAGATGGCGCGCAGAGCGACCAGCTCGGGCACCGAGGTGATCATCGGGAACATGATGGACAGGCGTGCACCGTCCTTGGCTGCGCGATACAGCGCACGCAGCTGCGGTTCCAGAAGATCCGGGCGGCGCAGCAGCAGGCGCGCGCCGCGCACGCCGAGGAACGGGTTTTCCTCGTGTGGCAGCTCCAGGTGGGCGACCTGCTTGTCGCCACCGATATCGAGCGCGCGCACGATCAACGGACGGCCGTCCAGCGCGTTGGCCATCGCCATGTAGGTTGCGTACTGCTCCTCCTCGCTGGGCGTGCTGCCGCGTTCGAGGAACAGGAATTCGGTGCGCATCAGGCCGACACCTTCCGCGCCCTGTTCCAGCGCCAATGGCACCTGCTCGGGCAGGTTCACGTTGGCGCCGATGTCGATGCGATGGCCATCGGTGGTCTGCGCTGGCTGCGCACGTTGCGCCGCTTCTCGCGCGCGGATCTGCTGCTGCCCAGCGATCCAGGCGCGAGCCGAAGCAAGATCTGCCTCGGAGGGGGACAGGTAGAGCCGCCCGCTGCTGCCGTCGATGATCGCCTCGCGGCCGGCCTGGATCGCCAGCAGTTCGGCGCCACCGGCAACCAGCGCCGGCAGGCCGAGCGTGCGCGAGAGGATGGCGGTGTGCGAGGTCGGCCCGCCCAGTGCGGTGGCGAGGCCGAGCACGCGGGTGGTGTCGAGGTTGGCGGTATCCGAGGGCGACAGGTCGGCGGCAAGCAGGATGCACGGCTGCGCCGGCAGATCGGCCAGGCCGCCACCGGCCGCAGAGGGGTCAAGCTGCGCCAGTACGCGCCGACCCACATCGCGCAGGTCGGCAGCGCGCCCGGCCAGCACCGGATTGCCCAGCGCCGCCAGCCCGGAGGCGATCTGCTCGATGGCCTGGTGCCACGACCAGGCGACACCATGACCTTCAACCATCAGCTGGCAGGTGCGGGTAATCAGGTCGGTGTCGTCAAGCAGCGCAGCCTGCGCCTTGAAGATCGCAGCATCCGAAGCGCCAAGGCGGCGCTGCGTGTCGTCCTGCAGTGCGGCCAGCTGCTGGCGGGTGCGACCGAGTGCATCCTGCAGGCGTGCGCCGCCCTCGCCGAGCGGGGCAGGGCGATCGGCAACATCGGCCTGCGCGCTGGCCAGTACATGCACCGGTCCGATGGCCAGTCCGGGGCTGGCGCCGATGCCGACGATCGCCGCCTGCGCTTCGGGTGGACTCCAGCCCGCGACCGGCGCTGCCTTTCGCTGTGCTGCACGCTCCGCATCGGTCTTTTCCTGCGCCACCAGCCCATCCATGACCTTGCGCAGTGCGGCCAGCAGGGCGTGGGCATCGGCACCCTCGGCAGAAACACTAACGGCATCGCCCTCGCGAAGCCCGAGCTGCAGCAGCGCAACCAGACTCTTTGCATCGGCCACCTGATCGCCCGCGCGCACCTGCGCACGGGCCGTGAAACCCCGCGCCGTCTCGGCCCAGCGCGTGGCCGGGCGCGCGTGCAGTCCACTGGGGTAAGCGATGGTCCAGTCGAAACGCTCGGCCAGGTCCGCCACCGGCACGTGGGCTGCCGTGACTGCGACATCACTGGCCAGCGCATTGACGATGTCGCTCGCATCGGGGGTGGTGAACAACCGCTGCAGCGCGGCCTCGTCCTGGATCAGGCGGGTCAGCCTGCGCAGGAGGGTGATGTGGGTATCGGACTGGGCAGCGATGCCAACCACCAGGCGGGTGGCCTGGCCGGGGTTCCATTCCACGCCTTCCGGCAACTGCAGCACCGCGATGCCGTCGCGGCGCACCAGGTGGCGGTCCTCGCCGAGCCCATGCGGGATCGCCACACCATGGCCGAGGAAGGTGTTCGCCAGCGCTTCGCGGCGTCCCATGCTGGCCTCGTAGCCCGGCGCCACGCAGCCGGCGGCGACCAGCATCTGGGCTACCTGGGCGATGGCATCGGTCTTGTCCTGTGCCCGCGCGTCCAGGCGGATCAGTTCCCGGCTGACGGGGGAGGGGGAGGTCAGGGGCGACAAAGCGGGCTCCGGGAAGGGGGGGCTGGGACGTATTGGGAACGTTCCCACTCCGTATTTCAATGTGCACTGCACAAAAAGCCAATAGTCCTTTGGCGTTAGGATTATCCTGGACAGCCATTCGGCCATGAACAGCGCACGTTTCCGGGAACGTTTCCAATGAGCATCAGCATCAACGACGTCGCACGCGTGGCGGGGGTCTCCAAATCCACGGTGTCACGGGTGCTCGGGGGCGGCCCGGTCAGCGAAGAGGTTCGCGGCCGGGTCGAGGTGGCGATCCGCCAGACCGGCTATCGGCCGAACCTGCAGGCAAGACGGCTGCGCTCCCGGCACACCGGCATCATCGGGTTGATCGTTGCGGATATCCGCAACCCGTTCTTCACTGCGCTTATCCGTGCGGTGGAGGAGGTCGCCTATCGCGAAGGCCTGCGCGTCACGCTCTGCAACACCGATGAAGACCCCGAGCGCGAGGCGCTGTATCTTCAGTTGATGCACGAGGAGCGCATCAGTGGACTGATCTTTGCGCCCACACGGACCACGGTGGGGCGGCTGGAACGGCTCGCGCTGGACTTCCCGACGGTACTGGTGGACCGCGCCGCGGCCAGCGGGTCGATCGACAGCGTGGTGCTGGACAATCCCGCGGCGATGGGCGCCCTGGTCGAGCATCTCGTCGAGCGTGGCTATCGCCGCATCGGCGGCCTGTTCGGCAGCACCAGCACCACGGCGGCCGAGCGCCGCGACGGCTATCTTGCTGCGATGCGCACGCACGGGTTGGAGCCGGATTACCGCGAAGTCGAGCCAACGGCCGAGGCCGCCATCGCAACGGTCGACCAATGGCTGGCCGGCCCTTCGCGTCCCGACGCGCTGGTCACCAGCAACAGCCTGCTGCTCATGGGTGCATTGAAGGCGGCGCGCAGCGCCGGTCTCGCCATCCCAGGAGAGCTGGCGCTGGCAGGGTTCGACAACGAGCGCTGGACCGAACTGGTCGAACCTGGCATTACCGTGGTCGAGCAGCCGGTTGAAGACATGGGGCGAGCTGCGATGTCGCTGTTGCTGGAACGCCTGCGCATGCCGGAGCTGCCCGTGCGCAGACTGGTGATGACGGGAAGGTGCGTCGTGAGAGGGTCGACGGCTGCGCGATAGTCCGGCGCCTGCTTGCGGCAGTCCATGAAGCAGCCGCCAGGTGTTGGCGGGTCATGCGTTGTCTGCTACAAGCCATCCGTACGCAGACACAGTGGAGGATCGCATTGTCAGAGCCATATTCAACACTGCTCCGCCTGCAGATATCCCACCACGATCTTTCCAGATGGCTGGCAGCGCCCGTGCCTTCAGCATCCCGTTGGTCCGACTGGCGACGTATCTCCGGGCAGTGGCGCATGGAAAACGGCCAATACGACGTATTCTGAAAGCCTCTACGATGCCATCGCGTTTCTTGGCTAGCTTGATCGGCTTTGACCTCTGCCGCGTGGCATCCATGAAAGCAACAGCCAGGGCCTCAACATGAAGGGACATCACCAACCCCAGGCGCGCCGCGTCATGTGTCGGCTCCTCGCACTTGGCCTCTGCGCGCTGGCTGGGTCCGCCGTGGCCGGAACAACGCAGCCGGCACGGACCTGGCTTGTCAGCGGCACGGAACTCATCACCCTCCTGCAGGGGAAAGGCGATGACGGGTTCTGCGACGGCGAACAGTGCCGGAGCCTGTCCAGCGCTCGCGCCAGCGGCTATATCCTGGGCGTCGCCGATGCCAGCCGCGGACAGTGGTGCGGGCAGGGCCAGATCCTTCCGCATGAACTGGTCGACCATGTGTCTTCCCATCTCCGGCAACTGCCCCGCGAGCGATTGCAGCAGGATGCGTCGCCACTGGTTGTCGAAGGGCTGCGGACGGCGTTTCCCTGTGGTCGCGGCACACCACGTGGCAACAGTGCCGAGCCCGGCAATGACCAATGAAGCACGCCGCGCCCGCTTGGCGACGGTGCGAACGTCCTACACCCTCGCGACACGGTGCATTCACGGCCACCGACATTCGCGCTTGCCACACTGCATGTTCCTTCCACAGCACGAGGTGCCCCATGGCTACCTGTGATGTCTGCGGCAACAACTACGACAAAAGCTTTACGCTGCAGCAGGGCGGGCGCAGCGGCACGTTCGATTCGTTCGAGTGCGCGATCCACGCATTCGCACCCCGCTGCGCACACTGCGAATGCGCGGTTATCGGGCATGGCGTTGAAGGAAATGGCCAGATCTTCTGCTGTGCACATTGCGCCGGTCATGCGGGCGTACAGGGTATAGCCGACCGGGCCTGAGCTGCCTTCAGCGCCATCCTGCTTCCTGCCCGGAGACGAGCGAAGAAAGCCGCGCGATCCTGGCTGCGCCCGAATCAGCCAGCAGCGCCAGTGCGCGCCGCTTCCGGGATGGCAGCCCCGCCACGACCTCCGGTGCCAACACGACGTGGAACTCTCTGGCGTTGGCATCCAGCGCGGTGGCGAGAACGCACGAATCGGCCGTCATGCCACTCAGGCACAGGCGGCGCACTCCGAGTTTGGCCAGCAGAATCGGCAAGGGACTGGCCAGGAACGCCGAATGCTTGGGCTTGAGTACGAAGTAATGACCGGGCAAAGGTGAGAGAAGGCTGGCAATCCGCCCCGCCGGACCGCCGTCACGCCGGCACTGTTCCACCTGCTGGCGGAAATCGCGCTTCCAATCCGAGAAGTTGTCATTGGCGTAGATGACCGGCCACCCGCGTTCGTCGAAGTCATCCCTCAGGCGCCGGATCTGCCGGGCCGCCCGCTCTGCCGCGGGCGCCAGCTCCTGCGCGCCCGGGAAATCGAAACGGCTGAACATGTCGATGATCAGCAAGGCAGTCGACGGATCATCTGCCATGGTTCAATCTCCTGTCTGGGTATGTGGCGCCTCGACCGGCTTGGATTGCGGCGAATCTTTCTGGCGCAGGAAGATCGTCAGCACCACCAGAGACAGCACGGCCAGGAATTCGCTTTGCCAGTTCTGCATGGATTCGAACCAGAATGTGCTGCTGGCGAGGTGCTCCACAAAGCCTGGCGGCGGCAATCCCTTCAACTGCTGTTCGGCCTCCTCGGCGCGCCAGCTTCCCAATGCATGCAGCGTAAAGCTGAACAGGAACAACAGCCCGAACGCAATCGCCAGCGAATGACCGTAAAGAACCTTCCACAGGCCACCGCGCCTGACCGGCCAGGGCGTGCGGCCGGGTTCGATGCGATTCTGTTCCTGCGCAGGGTCCAGCGGCCGCGATTCGGCCGAACCGCGCTGGCGCAGGCTGACCGTCAGCAGAACGTACATCCCCATCTGCAGGAATTCGCTCTCCCAATTCTCGAACGTAGCGCTGACGAAGTGCCCGGTAGCCAGGTAGTGCCAGAAATCGATCGGCATGCGTCCGTGCTCGACCAGTTCCTGGTTGTGCACGTGATGCCCTGCAACTGCCTGCCCCACAATGAGCACCAACGTGAGCGCAAGCAGCACCAGCGAGAGACCGTTGCGTTTCCACATGCAACACCTCGTTCAGGCTGCTCCAAAGACCGTCCATGAAGCTTGCGTGGGCAAAGGGCCTTGCCTCGTGATTGCTGCGCATCCGGAATGTGAGGCGGGCTCAACGCTTGCCTGTCGGGTCAGGATCCGGCCGCTCGTAGTCTTCAGGTACCGCCTTGGGGCCGTCCCCATCGTCGGGCATGTCGTGCTCCTTCCACCTGGCCTGGTCGTTGCGACGTTTGTCCGGCGTATGGGCCTTCGACTGATCGTCCACGTCTGTGGTTGGATTGAAAGGCAGCTTGTCGTTCATGGGCAGCTCCTGCGGCGAGAACCTGAAGCCTGCACCGGTCCGGGTTAACGCCACGACGCCGCGGAATGAACGCTGCGCACACCCGGATGTCACCGCAGCAGGAGGAGCGCCCTGCGATGCTGGTGTTCCGATCTTTCTGGAGCACCGCGATGCAGGCATTGACCTATCACGGCCGCAAGGATGTGCGCGTCGAGACCGTGCCGGACCCGGTACTGGCGGCCGAGGATGATCTGATCCTGAGGGTGACCGCCACCGCCATCTGTGGTTCGGACCTGCACCTGTACCGGGGCAAGATTCCTGACCTGCACGATGGCGATGTGCTGGGCCACGAATTCATGGGCGTGGTGGAAGAGGTCGGCAGCGGCGTGACCCAGGTGAAACCCGGTGATCGCGTGGTGATCCCGTTTGTGATTGCCTGTGGCGAGTGCTTCCACTGCCGGCTGGCCGAGTATGCCGCCTGCGAGACCACAAATCCGGGCAAGGGCGCCGCACTGAATCAGAAGGGCATACTGCCTCCGGCCGCATTGTTCGGCTACAGCCATCTGTATGGCGGCGTGGCCGGTGGGCAGGCCGAATTCGTGCGTGTACCGAAGGCGAATGTGGGTCCCTTGCGCATTCCGGAAGGCATTGCTGATGAGCAGGTGCTGTTCCTGTCTGACATTCTCCCCACCGGCTACCAGGCTGCGTTGAACGCAGGGGTCAAGGCAGGCTCGACGGTGGCCATCTTCGGTGCCGGGCCGGTGGGGCTGATGAGCGCAGCCTGCTGCCGGCTGCTGGGGGCCGAGACCATCTTCATGGTGGACCATCTTCGCTACCGCCTTGACTACGCGCGTCGCGCCTACGGGGTGACCCCCATCGACTTCAGGGAGATCGAGGACCCGGCCGATTACATCCTGACCCAGACCAGCGGGCGCGGCGCAGACGCCTGCATCGAGGCCGTAGGCTTCGAGGCCGAAGGCAGTGCGCTGGAGTCAGCGCTGACCGCCGTGAAACTGGAAGGCAGCAGCGGGGTGGCGATCAGGCAGTGCATCGCAGCGGCCCGCCGCGGCGGCGTGGTCAGCATCCCCGGTGTCTATGCCGGCTTCATCCACGGTTTCCTGCTGGGCGACGCGTTCGACAAGGGCTTGACGTTCAAGATGGGGCAGACCCATGTCCAGGGGCTGATGCCCGAGCTGCTGGACGCCATCATGGAAGGAAAGCTGGACCCGGGTGACATCATCTCGCACCGGATGCGCCTGGCCGATGCAGCGCAGGGCTATGCGATGTTTGATGCCAAGGATGACGACTGCCGCAAGATCGTTCTGACACCGTGAGCGTGGCGCCATGAGTGCGATTGTCGTGGGCTGTGTGTACGCACTGTGGTTGGTGGCCGGTTGGCTGGACTTCCATTTTCACCGCCGGACCGACCTTCCACACACCTCCGCGATGCGCGAAAGCCTGTTGCATGGGGTGCAGCTGCTTCTGATCGGCAGCGGCGTGCTGGCGTGGCTGCTGCTGGAAAACACGTTGTCGCTCCTCACGTTTCTGGCACTTCTGGTCATCGCACACGCGGTCGCCGGATACTTCGATACCGTCAGCGCGGACGGCCGTCGACGCATCAGCCCGGCGGAACAACATGTGCACAGCGTGTTGGATGCCGCGCCGTGGGTCCTGCTGGGCTGGGTCGGCTGGCAGGTGCACCCCCGGTGGTCGCTCGACGTGAAATCTGCAGCACCAGACGTCTGGTGGTTCACCCTGTTGCCGGCACTGGGCCTGGTGGTGCTGCCATGGCTGTGGCAACTGCGGCAGTGCGTGCGTGCACGAGAGCAACGCACGCAGACGGGTCCGTGAGGATCACGGTACCGGGCATTCATGTGCCCGCCACGCGGTCAAGACAGGCATGTGACTGCCTGCCGCCTACGTTCATGGCGTATCTCCAATGCAGGTCTGCCACCCATGCAGGATGTGACGTCATCCTCTTCGCTGTTCAATCGCGCACGCCAGGTGCTGGTACAGCAACCGGCATTGCCTTTGCCCGGGGGCGGCCAGACGCTGCAGCGTTGGCAGGCGCTGGCAGCCTGCGGGGCAGAGGATCTCTGCCTGGCCAAGGTACTGGAGGCCCACTATGACGCCCAAGCGATTGCTGCCGAGTTGAGGGTGCCCATCCATGCTGAAGACACGTTGCTGGCGGTGTGGGCTGCAGAGGGTCCGGCCAACACCGTTCGCATCGATGCCGGCGGTGGACTGTACGGTGACAAGCCCTGGTGTTCCGGCAGCGCATGGGTGGATTCGGCACTGGTAACGGTTCGCAACGCGCAGGGCGTGTGGCTATGCCAGGTGGCGGCGGAACACTGGCACACACTTGCAGGCGAGCCATGGCCCGCCGTGGGCATGGCCGCAATCCCGTCCACCACGGTGCGCTTTGACGGCGCACCGATGGTGATCCTGGGGACGCGCGATGACTACCTTCAGCGCCCGGGCTTCTGGCATGGCGGGGCAGGCATCGCGGCGGTCTGGTTTGGCGCAGCGGCCGCATTGGCCGAGCGCATGCGACCGGCCTGCACCGAGGGGAATCGCGCGCGGCTGCTGGGTGAAGTGGACCTCGCCCTGGGCCCGGCTGCCGCGCTGCTTCGCGAACTGGCGGCGCGCATCGACGCCGCGCCCGAACTGACCCATCGCGAAGATGTGGTGCGCCTGCGCTGTGTGGTCGAGCGTGCGGCAACGCGTGTGCTGGACCTGGCGGGTCGCGCGCTGGGCCCGGGCCCGATGTGCCTGGAGGCCTCCCATGCCCGGCGCTGCGCGGACCTGACCGTGTTCCTTCGCCAGAGCCACGCCGATCGCGATTGGGAATGGCTGGGCGAGCAGCGTGCCACACAGGAGGCGACATGGGCGCTGTAGCCAGGACACCCCTGCAAGGGGAAGGAACCCAGGAGCCGGCCTGGCTGCACTGCGATTGGCTCTGGCAGCAACCGACCATACCGGCAACCGCACTCTGCAGCGGGCATGACCGCATGGTGGTGGTCGCGCCGCATCCGGATGACGAAATACTCGGCTGTGGCGGGCTGCTGCATCACGCTGTGGGGCAGGGTATCGACGTCAGTGTCGTTGCGGTGACCGACGGTGAAGCATGCTATCCGGGCGAGCCGTGGTGGACGCCCGAACGCCTGCGATCAACGCGCCGAGCGGAGCTTGCCGCGGCATTGGGCGAACTAGGTATTCCGGTCGGCTCCATCTTCCACCTGGGTATCGCCGACGGCGCGGTCAGCGCGCACGAGCAGGGGCTGGAAGGCTGGCTGCAGCAGTATCTGCAACCGCGCGATCTGGTCCTGGCGCCATGGCGGTTTGATGGCCACCCCGATCACGAAGCCGCAGGGCGCGCTGCCTGCCGCGCCGCGCGGGCGGCCGGTTGCCACCGGCTGGAGTACCCGGTGTGGGGCTGGCACTGGCTTGACCCTGCCTGCGCACATATGGCGTGGGAGGTTCCGAAGCTGATCGACATTTCAGCGGTGGCGTCCGCAAAACGAAACGCGATCGCGCATTTCCGGACGCAGACGGGTGACGTGGCGGGCCTGAACAGCCCGCCGGTGCTGCCCGCACATGTACTCGCCCGATTCTTCCGAAACTACGAGGTGTTTCTGGCATGAGCGCCCAACCGTACTTTGATGACCTGCATGAGCAGGAGGACCCGTTCGGCTACCGCAGCCGGTGGTATGAAGAGCGCAAGCGTGCGCTGCTGCTGGCAAGCCTCAGCCAGCGCCAGTTCGCTCGCGGCTGGGAACTGGGGTGTTCCAACGGCGTACTGACCGAGGCGCTGGCGGCACGTTGCGAACGCCTGCTTGCAACCGACATCAGTCCACGTGCGGCGTTCCAGGCGCGCCGCAACCTGGCCCATCTGCCGCACGTGCAGGTCCATTGCGCCAGCCATCCCGAGCAATGGCCGCCAGGACGCTTCGACCTGATCGTCTGCGGCGAAATGGGCTACTACCTGGGGGCAGGCGCACTGCGCGAACTGCGCGGTGGCATCGATGAAGCACTTCGCGATGACGGCCTGCTGGTCGCCTGCCATTGGTTGCCCTCGTTCCCGGGACGCGCGAGCCGGACCGAGGTGGTGCATCGATGCCTGGGGGAAGGCCTGCAGGAAGCCTTCCACTACCGCGATGCGGACTTCGTGCTTCAGGGATGGACACGGGGCCCCTTATCATTGGCCCGGAACGAGGGCTTGCGGTGATAGGCGTCCTGATACCCGCCCACAATGAGGCGGACAGTATCGCGCGGTGCCTGCAATCCATCCGGGTGGCGGCCCTGCACCCAGGCCTCGGCGGCGAAGCAGTGGAGGTAATGGTCGCGCTGGACGCTTGTACGGATGCAACGGGCACCATCTGCCACCGATACCGGGTCGGGAGCGTACAGCTGGATGCACGCTGCGTCGGTGTCGCCCGGGCCGCAGCCGCTGCTGAACTGCTGGGGCGGGGCGCCAGGTGGCTGGCAAGCACGGACGCTGACAGTGAGGTGCCTCCCGAGTGGCTGGCCGCACAGGTTCAGAGCAGTTGTGACGCTTTCTGCGGACTGGTGGACATAGCGACGACCTGCCAGAGTGAACGGCGCCTGCGCAGGGCATTCCAGGCAAGGCAGCAGTGGGGCGACCATCATGGGCGCATCCACGGTGCCAACCTCGGCGTCTCTGCCTGTTCCTATCGGGCCGTTGGCGGCTTTGCTCCCCTGCACTGTAGTGAAGACGTGGCGCTTGTCAGAGCGCTGCAACGCCGCGGTGCGGTGGTGCGATGGGCCGGCGCTCCCGTGGTGATGACCAGTGCGCGTCTGCAGGGGCGCGCTACAGGCGGATTCTCCGCTTATCTGGCGGCGCTGGGTGGCGAGCGCTCTGGCGCGGAAGCACCCGCCCTGATCACCTGAGGGTCAGCGACTCCGTCACGCAAGGGTCCCGTGTTATGGGAGCGTGCAGTTTAGGAAAGCGTTGGGACAGGGCAGGCCACGAAGGCCCTCATCCCTGCCTACTACGAGATCCGCAGCGTGGCGCGCAGCAACTGGGATGGCCTCTCCCGTGGTGGCGCGCTGCGCCAGCTGAGCCTGGTGGTGGCCCCGTACCTGGGGTGACGGTTGTATGGAGTCAATGCGCGGGCGGCTGCGCGCAGGTATCGCCCAGCACGCGCCGGACCGTGTCCTGCAATTGACTCACATGGAACGGTTTGGCCACGAAGGCTGCGCGCCGGTGGCGCTGCGGCACCAGCTGGTCGTAGACCGCAGAGACAAACAGGTAGGGGATGCCGAGTTCTGCCAGGCGATCAGCGACGGGAAAGACCACACCGTCGCGAAGTTCGACATCGAGCACGGCGCCGTCGAACCGCTGGGTGTCCAGCAGCCCGAGAGCGTCGAACACGCTGTAGGCATGCGTCACCTGATCGCCGACGTCCTCAAGGGCGTGCTCCATGAGTGCGGCCAGGTCGAGTTGGTCTTCCACCAGCAGCAGGTTGCATCTGCGCTGGCCGGTTGCGGATTGCATGCGTGCATGCCTGTGTTGTCCTGGGAACACCAGTTTCTGCTGTGCTGCATCAAGATCCTGCGTGTGCATTGTCAGTCCGGCGCGAAGCTCTGCGCGCGTGGCCAACCTCGTGGAGGAGGCGTGGAAGGCGTTATGGATTTCGTTGACGGCTTCTTGGCATGCACTGTGGATACTGCCGCCGACCCCTTATCGGAGTTTCTGTCATGCCTCAATCCGGAACCGAAGCGGCCTCTCCTGGCGTGCTGCGTATCGAGTGCATGCCGCTCGATTGTGGCGGCGCCGCCATTGTCGTGGAACTGGACCGTACGCCTGATCGGACATGGATGAAGTCGCTGAAGCGAGCGCTGCTGGCCGACGACGCCCTGGACGGTGCACAGGCCAAGTTTGATGGGCGCTTTGTCTATGTCGTGGGCGTGGACGGCGGCGCGCATCGTGCTGAACATCGGGTCATGCAGGCCGTGATGGCGGCAGAGGGCGCGGGCGCCTCGAACGCCAGGCGCCAGCGCCCTGCAGTCAACGTAGGCGTATCCAGCGCCTTGGCGAACTGAGAGCGCCCGGGTCCAGCAAGGGGACGCGGATGTTGTTATCGCCGCATCAGCGCTGCGTGCAGCGCCGAGCTTCGGCGGATCACAGCGGCCGACAAGGCGGTGATTGCCAGCGCTCCACCATGGTCTCCGGAGGCATGTTGCCCCGCACCGGAGATCGAGATGGCAGACCAGAACACCGCCCGAAGCGAGCGCCTGCTGAAGTGGCTGCAGGACGCCTACGCCATGGAACAGGAAGCGGAGACCATGATGAAGGCCATGGCTTCGCGGATCGAGAACTATCCCCAGCTTGCCGCACGCGTCAGCCAGCACGTCCAGGAGACGCAAGGGCAGGCAGCTTCCCTGCGCGAGTGCATTGAGGCGCTTGGGGGAAGCGTGCCCACCGCAAAGGGGCTGTTCGCGAGCATGACTGCCGCCCTCCACGCGGCGGGCACCAGTCTGATGGAGGACGAGGTGGTCAAGAGCGTAGGCCTCTCGTTCGGCTTCGAGAATACCGAGATCGCCACGTACCGGGCGCTGGTGATCGCTGCCGAGCGCGCCGGCGCGCCCGACATTGCGGCCGTGTGTGGCCAGATCCTGCAGGAAGAGGTTGCCATGGCGCGTTGGCTGGAGGACCACCAGGACGGACTGGTCGGAGCGTTCCTCAACCGTGACGAAACGCCTGGCGCCCAGGCCAAGCGTTGACCCCGAAGCCAGCCCACGCCAGCCACCGGAGAAACCCTCATGTTCTTTCATCACAAGAAGCTGATGTACACCGTACGCGTGCGCGAATCCAACCCGCAGCTCGCCAGTCTCATGCTTGAACAGTTCGGCGGCCCACAGGGCGAGTTGGCCGCCGCGATGCGCTACTTCACCCAGGGACTTGGCGAATGCGACCCCGGGCGCAAGGACCTGTTGATGGACATCGCCACCGAGGAGATCAGCCATCTGGAGATCATCGGCACCATCATCGCCATGCTCAACCGCGGGCCCAAGGCGATCCAGTCCGAAGGGCTTGCCGAGGCCGAGGACATGCGCCTGCTGGGCCAGAACAGCACCAGCCACACCGAACAGATCCTGTACGGTGGCGGCCCCGCGCTGGTCAATTCCAGCGGGGTGCCGTGGACAGCCGCCTACATCGACTCGATCGGCGACCCCACCGCCGACCTGCGCTCGAACATCGCGGCCGAAGCGCGCGCCAAGCTGGTGTATGAGCGCTTGATCAACGTCACCGACGACCCCGGCATCAAGGATGCGCTGCGCTTCCTGATGACGCGCGAGATCGCGCACATGAAGTCATTCGAGAAGGCGCTGCACAGCATCCAGCCCAACTTCCCGCCGGGCAAGCTGCCGGGGGACCCTGCATTCACCGATCTGTACATGGACATGTCGCAGGGCGACGGCGCCGACGACCTGCAGGGCAGCTGGAACAGCGGCGAGCTCTGGGAGCGGGTCAGCGACCGCGAGGCACAGGCCGCTGTGGATGGTGGCGACGGCGGCGGCACGGTGGACCTGGACCCACGCGAACAAGCGGCAGTACAGGCCATGACCCTGCGCACGCTCTCCGACCCGGAAGCGCGGCCGACCACCGGGGCCGAGCTGGGGGCCGGCCCGGGCGCAGGCGCACTGGACCTGCCACCACGCGAGCCGTGAAAGAACCCGGTGCGCCCGTGCGGCGCCCCGGTTGCAACGCCCCTGGGCAGCGTGGGGCATACGAAAGTGGGCGGACATCACGTCCGCCCACGAAGGGATGCATCGGGTTTCAGCGCCGATCAGCGCTGCTGGCCACCGCGGTTGTTGCCGCCGCGTTGCTACTGTTGCTGCCCACCTCCCTGGTTACCACCGCCACGGCTGTTCTGGCCGCCTTCGCGGCCGATGTCAGCCATGTGCTGGCGGTCCTGGCTCACCGCTTCGCCACCCTTGCGGCCGGCTTCGCGTGCTTCTTCCGAGCTGAATTCATGGGCGTTGCCTGACTCGTGCGCGGCACGTCCACCCTTGGCGGCGATCTCGCGCTGCTTGTCCTCGTCCATCGAAGCGAAACCGCGGTTGCTGGTGCCCTGGTTCTGGTTCTGGTTGGCCATGGAAAGTCTCCTTGGGTTCAGCCGCCTCATTGGCGGCAGCGACCATCTTCCAGATCCGGCGCTAGACGGCGGTGGCACGACTGCCAACGTCGCGTCATCCCGAAGGCGCTGATTCCTCATCCGGCCTCCACGAACATTCGTGCGTGCGCACAGTGGCAGGCACACGTTCAGCGGCCCAACCGCGCGTCAACGCGATGCGGAAGGTACACGCCACAGTTCGACGCAGCCTCCACACCGGTCTCACCGCGCGTACGATCGGTGTGGCTAAGGTAGAGCGGTCTGCAACAACCGGTGGTGCCATGCCCTTTAGAGCGATTGCCTATGTAAGTGAAGCCTCCCGCAACCTGACGGAACAGCGGCTGCAGGAACTTGTGGCAGAGGCGGTGCAGTTCAATGAGTCCGCCGATGTCACCGGCACATTGCTGTTCGACGGCTCGCGCTTCCTGCAGTATCTGGAGGGCCCGGAGGCCGGGATCAATGCGGCTTACGCGCGCATTCTCGCGGCCGGCAGCCACAGTGGGATCGTCGAACTGAACCGGGGCAGGGTGGGGCGCCGGCAGTTTCCGCACTGGCGGATGCGCAGCGTGCGGGTGGATGAGCTCGCGCTGGGGAAGATCGCCATATCCGACTGGACCGGCTTCGTGCGCAGCGCGTCGGCGCTGGAATCGGGCACCAGCGCCCTGGATCGACTACTGTCGGTTTCGCAATCGCAGACGGAAGCAGGCGCGGGCGGCATCATGGAACCAGACGGGCAGCTGGCACGATGATGTCGTCAGCCGCCCCGGTGGTGCCTGAGCTGCTACGCGTCGGCTGTGCGGGGTGGTCGCTGTCGCGGTCGGATCAGGAGGCGTTCGGCGCGGGCGACAGCGTACTGCAGCGCTATGCCACACGCCTGCCGATGGTGGAGGTCAATTCTTCCTTCTACCGACCGCACCAGCCCAGGACTTACGCGCGGTGGGCGGCGAGCGTTCCGGAGGGCTTCCGGTTCGCGGTGAAACTCCCGCGCGAGATCAGCCATGAGCGTCGGCTGCGTGATGCAATGCAACCGCTCGAGCGGTTCCTTGAAGGCGTGCTGGAACTGGGTGGAAAGCTCGGTCCGTTGCTGCTGCAGTTGCCGCCCAGCCTGGTGTACGACACGGTCACGGCCGAAGCCTTCCTGCGGGGCCTGCGCGCGCGCACGCAGGCCGAAGTAGCGTGCGAGCCGCGCCATCCGAGTTGGTTTACGGCGGACGTGGATGCGCTGCTGAGCGCGCATGGCGTTGCACGGGTTGCCGCAGATCCAGCACGTGTGCCGGCGGCAGCGATTCCCGGCGGTGATCGCACGTGGAGCTACTGGCGCTGGCACGGCCAGCCGCAGATCTATCGCAGTGCCTACGACGAGCCGACCCTTGCCCGCCTTGCGCGGCAGCTGCTGGCCGAGGCCGACGCGCAACGACCCGCCTGGTTCGTACTGGACAATACCGCGCTGGGTCACGCCACCGGCAATGCCCTGCACCTGCAGGCGCTGCTGCAGGAGAACGAACATGCCTGAAGGCCCTTCGATCGTCCTGCTGCGCGAAGCAGCGAGCCATTTCAAGGGGCACGTGGTCCGCACCGTCTCCGGGAACAGCCGCATCGACCTGTCGCCGCTGCAGGGCCGAAGGGTCAAGGCGGTCCGCAGTTGGGGCAAGCACTTCCTGCTGGAATTCAGCCATCACACGCTGCGCATCCATCTGATGATGTTCGGCAGCTGGCGCATCGACGAGCGGAAGCCAGCCCCGGCGCGGGTATCGCTGGTGTTCGACAACGGTGAGCTGAACTTCTATGCGTGTTCCGTGCGCCTGATCGACCAGCCTCTGGACGACATCTACGATTGGCGGGCGGACGTGATGAACGATGCCTGGGATCCGAAGCTGGCCAGGCGCAAGCTGAAAACCATGCCGGACGTCCTTGCCTGCGATGCGCTTCTGGACCAGACGGTCTTCGCCGGCGTCGGCAACATCATCAAGAACGAGGTGCTGTTCCGGATAGGCGTGCATCCCGCCACCCGATTGGGCGACCTGCCGCCACGCAGGCTTACCGCGCTGATCGAGCAGGCCCGCGCCTACAGCTTCGATTTCCTGGAATGGAAGCGCTGCTTTGAGCTGAAGAAGCATTGGCAGGTGCACACGAAGAAGGTCTGTCCCGTGTGCGGTGGCCCGATCAGCAAGCTCTACATGGGGACCACGCGGCGACGCACGTTCTTCTGCCCCAATGATCAAGTGCTGTACGGGCCCTGAGGCTGCCGTCCGTGGCAGCCGGGTTCCGGGGCGCGTCGATCAGGCGGCCTGCGCTGCCTTGGCGTTGCCGCCGCCCTTGGCCAGCAGGGTGAGCTTTTCGTCGGTGGCTTTCTCTTCCTCAAGCGTCTCAAGCAGCAACGGCAGGGCGTCCTTGTAGCCCAGTTGTTTGGCCAGCGCGGCGATGGTGCCGTAGGACGCAATCTCGTAATGCTCGACCTTCTGTGCGCCACCGATCAGGGCGGCATCGCGCACAGGGCCCTTGTCGATGCTGTCGATCACTTCCTTGCCTTCCTCCACCAGGCCCTCCATCGCCGCGCACTTGATGCGCTTCAGGCGAATGCCCAGGATCTCCACAACCTGGTCGATGCGCTCGATCTGGCCCTGGGTTTCTTCCAGGTGCGTTTCAAACGCCGTGGCCAGGTCCGGGTTCTCGGCCGCACGGGCCAGGCGCGGGAGGGCCTTGGTCAGCTGCTTCTCGGCGCTGTAGATGTCCGAGAGTTCGTGGATGAACAGGTCTTCCGCCGTCTTGATAGCCATACTGGGCTCCGCAGTGAGTGGAGCGATCAGCGTAGGGTCTGCCCGGTTGCGATCAGGCAGGTGCCAGGTGAAGGCGGCATGTGAAGGTCCACGCGAACCGTGCGCGTGCCCTTCACGATGCGGGATCCGCCACTGCGGGTTGGCGCCGGTGCCGCCAAGCCTTCGCCATGGCTTCACAATGGCATCGCCTGGTGCCCATGCACCGGCCGGTACGGTCACTTCACGCCCGATCACGCGTGGAGACTCCCATGAGCGACGACAAGAAGAACACCGGACGCCCGGACCGGGATCGCATCAACGTCAACGAAGATTACGAGCTGCAGTACTGGACCACGGCGCTGGGCGTGTCCGCCGAGGAACTTCGTGCCGCTGTGGCGGCGGTCGGCCCCACAGCCGTTGCTGTCCGCAAGCATCTGGGAAAATAGCGCGGAGTTGCCCATGTCCCTGGTCGAGTACCGCCGCAAGCGCAGTTTTGACAAGACCAAGGAGCCCGAGCCGGGCAAGGCGCTACCGAAAGGGCAACGCGCCATTTTCGTGGTGCAGCTGCACCACGCCAGCCGCAGGCACTACGACTTCCGCCTGCAGGTGGGTGACGCGCTGAAGAGCTGGGCCGTGCCCAAGGGGCCCAGTTACGACCCGAAGGTCAAGCGCATGGCGGTGGAGGTGGAAGATCATCCTGTCGACTATGCGACCTTCGAAGGCGAAATCCCCAAAGGCCAGTACGGCGGCGGCCATGTCGCCCAGTTCGACCACGGTGTGTGGGCTACGCAGGGCGACCCGGAAGCCCAGCTCGCCAAGGGCCATCTACGATTCGAGCTGTTCGGCGCCAAGCTCAAGGGTGGATGGCATCTGGTCCGTTCAGGCAAGCCAGCGCGCCAGCCACAGTGGCTGCTGTTCAAGGACGACGATGAATTTGCGAGCGACATCGAGGCAGACGATCTGCTGGCGGATGTTGCTGTAGCGCCCCCGGTGGACCTGAAGCGTGCCGGGGCCGGAAAGACCGCGAAGAAGAAACTCACGGTCGTACCCGCCACACGCGCCCGACGAAAGAACTGGGCGAAGAAGGCCCTGGCGCTCAGCAAGGCAAGAAAGGCCGCAGCGCCGTCCGGGCCGTTTGAGCCACAGTTGGCCAAGCTGGGCGAAGCGCCGCCCCAGGGCGGGCAGTGGGTGCATGAGATCAAATGGGATGGGTACCGCATCCTTGCTACGGTGGCTGAGGGCAACGTGCAGCTATGGTCGCGGAACGCACTGGAATGGACCGGCAAGCTCCCTGAAATACGTGACGCGATCACAGCACTGGGCCTCACCTCGGCGGCACTGGACGGTGAGCTCATCGCCGGCGCCGGCACCAGGGAGGACTTCAACCTGCTGCAGGCCACGCTCTCCGGCGAGCGGCAGGGCGTCCTGACGTATGCATTGTTCGATCTGCTGCACCTTGATGGCGTGGACGTCGCCGATGCGCCCTTGCTGGAACGCAAGGCCCTGCTGCAATCCGTGCTGGAAGGGCAGGGCAGGCCATTGGCGTTCAGTTCGCATGTACAGGGGGATGGCGACGAGGCCTATCGCCTGGCCGGTGAGCAGCACTTCGAAGGCATCATTTCCAAGCGCGCCGAGCGCAGCTACCACAGTGGCCGCAGTGAGGATTGGCGCAAGACCAAACAGCTGGCCAGCGACGAGTTTGCGGTGGTCGGATACACCACGCCGAAAGGCAGCCGCACCGGGTTCGGCTCGCTGCTGCTGGCGCGGCCAGACCCGAAACATGGCTGGCTCTACGTCGGCCGCGTCGGATCCGGGTTCTCGGACGAACTGATCGGCGAAGTCAGCAAGCGCATCGAAGGCGGCGGCAGCCGCAAGCCGACGGCGCATGTGCCCACCCAGGACACCGACCTGCGCGCCGCGACCTGGTTCCCGCCGCGTTTCGTGGTGGAGGTCTTCTATCGCGGGATTGGCGGGCAGAAGCTGTTGCGCCAGGCGTCACTGAAGGCGGTACGGGCGGACAAGGACATCGCCGATCTCGCAGATTCCGATCGCGCCGGGCCGGTCACGGTCTCTGGTGGGAAGTCCGCAACGGCGCGTCCTGCGCGCGATGCGAAAACGTCACCCGCTACCGACCGCACACCGCCCGCGCTGTCGTCTCCCGGCAAGATCCTGTTTCCTGGCGATGGCTACACCAAGCAGGAGGTATGGGACTACTACGCGGCTGTGATGGAGCATCTCCTGCCCGAGGTGGTTGATCGTCCGCTGTCGATCATCCGATGCCCCAGTGGCACCGCAAAACCCTGCTTCTTCCAGAAACACCATACAGCCGGGCTGGAGTTGGTCGACGCAGTAAAGCTCAAGGAAGAAAGCGGTATAAACGCCCATTACCTGGTGGTGCGGGACGCAGCCAGCCTGCTTGAACTGGTGCAGTTCAACGCGTTGGAGTTCCACCCCTGGGGCAGCCACGCAGAAGCGCCCGACAAGGCCGACCGCGTGGTGTTCGACCTGGATCCAGGACCGGACGTACCCTTTGCCGAGGTCAAGAAAGCGGCAACCGACATCCGGAAACTGCTGGCGCAGCTGGAGCTGGAATCGTTCCTGCGTGTATCCGGTGGCAAGGGCCTGCACGTGGTCGTGCCGCTCAATCCGGGATGCGACTGGGACCTGACCAGGCGCTTTGCGAAGGGTTTCGCCGATGCGCTGGCGCAATCCGAGCCCCAGCGATTCCTGGCAACGGCCACCAAAAGCCTCCGCAACAAGCGGATCTTCGTGGACTATCTGCGCAATGGGCGCGGTGCGACGGCGGTTGCGTCCTACTCGCTGCGGGCCAGGCCGGGGGCACCGGTAGCACTGCCGATCGCCTGGGGCGATCTGACGAAACTCAAGCGCGCAGACGCGTTCACGATCAAGGACGTGCCAGCAAAGCTGAAACGGCAGCGCAAAGACCCTTGGGCCGGTATCGGGAAAGTGAAACAGAATCTTGCGCGATGGGCGCAGGCAGACCCGTAGCCCGCGCCTACGCTTCGGGCGCCTGCACGCTACCGGGCAATACATGATCGCATTCGACCAGCCGCGCGTTGCTGACCGTCTGGCGCGACGGACAAGCACCGCACACCAGCGTCGTTCCACCGGGTACCGCCCCCAACGCGTCCCCCGACAACTGCGTAATCCCGCCGCAGGTGTTGCAGCGCACGCGAATGGACCTGACGCGCTCAATACCCTGCACGCCGGAAGCGGCGTCCAGCTCCAGAACATGGAAAAGGCCGGTATTGGGCATGGGGTGCTCCCGAGTCATCTGCCCCAAGCGTAAACGATCCATGGCATTGGGCGGGGAGGCGTCCTGCATGCCGTTTGTCGGCTGGGTCCCAACTGATTCACAAAATGCACAGGATGGGAACAACTGCGGGGCGCAGGTGGCCTATCCTAGCGGCACGGAATCTGGGGGGATTCACTACAGGAGCAGTCAATGCCGATCAGGGCAGTCGCATACGTCAGCGAAGCGGGCCCAGCCGTTGCCGGTGACCCGTTGGGCCTGCGCAGCGGGAAGCTGGACGATCTGGTCGATGATGCCGCCCGCTTCAACCGAAATGCCGGCGTTACCGGAGTTCTGCTGTTCGATGGCGCCCGCTTCCTGCAGTACATGGAGGGACCCGAGGACGGCTTGAGCGTGGCGTACTCGCGAGTGGTGGGTGCTTCCAGCCACGCAGGGCTCATCGAGTTGCAGCGGGGCAGGGTGGGCAACCGGCGACTCCCGTTCTGGCCGATGCGTTGGCTGCCGACGCAACCCGAGCAGTTGAAAATTCTTGCCTGCGCGGACTGGTCGGGGTTCGCCCAGCACAGCGGTGACGAAGCGCCAACCGAGACGGCGATGGATGTCCTGGCCAGGTTGGTGGAACCCTATGCCGTGGCGGCGTGATCCACCGGCCTAGCGACCTCCATGGCGCTCGGCCCACGGAATTTCGCCGCTGCACACATGGAGGTTCCCGGTGCGCATCACGCAATACAGCCGCGCCTCCGGCTCCGCGCTGGCAGCGATATAGTCCAGTGCCTCGGCGAGCATGCGGATGAACTGCGGCTCGGGGTAGAACGCTGCCCAGGTCGGCAGCAATTCCTCCAGTTGCGCGATCATCAGATCGATTTCCAAGTGCGTGCTCACTGCCTGATCCTCCTTCCAGGCACGTTAGCGACCACGCTGCAAGCAAGGAGTTGCGGTTCGCAGAGGCGACACAGGCGTGTTGCCCACGCAACGCTCACCTGGCCTTGACCATGGCGTTGATCGTGGCAGCGCGTGAGCATCATCTGCACGACCACGCCACCGTCGTTTCACCCGGCAAGGCGTATCAGAGAGGCCTCCCAGCTGAAGCTGCAAGGATCTCTTTCATGTCCGAACCGTTCCCGCGCGCCAGCTTATGGTCAGCTGACACCGAGTCGCACAGCTTCCGCCCCCTTGCCGGCACGACGCGCGCGGACGTGCTGGTGGTGGGCGCCGGCATGACCGGCCTGCTGACAGCGGCCCGCCTGGCCGATAGCGGCCTGGATGTGCTGGTGGTTGATGCGGGGCCCATCGGCGGGCGCAATACGGTGATGTCCACCGGCAATCTTTACGCGCCCGTCTCCCGGCTGGCCGATCTGATCTCCCGTTGGGGCGGTGACACGGCCAGCCGTGTCGTGCAGTGGCGGCAGCAGGCGCTGCGGTCCATCGAAACACTGGTTCATCGCTACCATCTGCGCTGTGGCTTCCAACGCGTGGGCATGCAGTACGGTGTGCAGGATCGCACCCGCGAGGTCACCGCGCAGTTCGAGCGTGAGCTGCAGGCCTATCAGCGCGTCGGCCTGCAGTGCGAACACCGGCAGTCCGGGCTGCCGTTTGCATTGGGCCACGCCTTCCGCGTTCCCGATCAGGCGCAGTTGGATCCTGCGGCGTTCTGCAGGCAACTGGCACGTCATCTGGCAGGTCGCGTGCGCATCCACGACTGGACCCGGATCAACCGCATCGAGGCATCCGCCGGCGTTGCGACAGCCGATGGCGCCCGCATACAGGCCAGGCAGTTCGTGCTGGCTACGCATTCGCCCGCAGGCTTCAACCTGGTGCAGGCCGAGATGGAGGTGTACCGCGAGTACGGGGTGGCGGTGCCGGTTGCCAACCCACCTGCGGCAGGCATTCACTGGATCGCCGACCGGCACCGCTCATTGCGCGGGGTGCACGGCGCTGATGGCCGCGACTGGCTTGTGCTGGTTGGCGAAACACACCGCACCGGCGAAACGCCAGCGGTGGATCCGGCCCAGCATCTGCTAGCCGACGCGCGCCGCAACTTCAACGTGCTGGGCGAGCCGCTGTGCTGGTCGGCGCAGCAATTCCGGCCCGCCGACCAGCTGCCCTACATCGGCAGCAGCGCCCAAGATAATGTGTGGGTCGCTACCGGCTATGGGCCGGACGGTTTGACCTGGGCAGGCGTGGCCGCGCGCGCGATCACCGAGGGAATCATGGGCACGACCAGCGAGATCGAGCAGCTGCTCAGCCCCATGCGTTTCACGCCGGTGCGCTCGGCCGCTGGCTGGGCCCGCACCAACGCCACGGTGGCGCGGCACATGGTGGGAGATCGCCTTGCCACGGCGCCGTCACACTCACCCAGTGAGCTTGCCCGTGGTTGCGGCGCACTGCTGGACGTGGACGGAAAGCGCACCGCGGTCTACCGCGACGAGGGCGGGCGCCTGCACATGATGTCGGCGCTCTGCCCGCACCTGAAGTGCGTTGTCCAATGGAATGGCCATGAGCGCACCTGGGACTGCCCCTGCCACGGCAGCCGCTTTTCCGCCACCGGAGCGCTGCTGGAAGGCCCTGCCAGACAGGGCCTCACACCAGAACAGCTGTAGGCGCAGGCATCCACCTCAGGCTTCGGCGGCTGCATCCGCATCGCTGGGCATGCAGCGCTCCTTCTTGGACTTGATGTCTGCAGCGGTCTTCGCCAGTGCCTCGTAACGCTGGCGTATCTCTTCAAGATGGGCCGGCTCCATCGACTCCAGGTTCAACAACTCCTGGTTGGCGTCCTTGCTCACCCGGATCAGTTCATCCAGCTTGATGTGCAGCGCAGCGGTATCAGCGTTCTGCGTATGCTGGATCAGGAACACCATCAGGAAGGTCACGATGGTGGTTCCTGTATTCACCACCAGCTGCCACGTGTCATTGAAGTGGAAGGCCGGCCCGCTGGCAGCCCAGGTGATGATCACCCCCAGCGCTGCGACGAATGCCCCCAGGCTGCCGGACAATCGCGCCGTCGCCGCCGCGACACGGGCAAAACCGCGCCGGATCACTGGTCACCTCCCGCGGCCTCCTCATCCGTGTGGCGGTCCGGCAGCTTGACCCGCTTCCCGAGGCGCTTGGCCTGCTCGTCCGGCGTGGGCGCAGCGACGAAGGGGGAGATCGGGTCACTGGCGGGGAAGGTTTCCTGCAGCGCCTCGTCATGATTGCGGCGGTTGTGCAGCGTCGCCTGCAGCGGACTGACAGGATCGGGGCGCTGCGCCTCCGTGTCCGGATGGGGAAGGTCTTTCTGGTCGCGTTGCATGGTGCATCTCCGGGTTGATCACCACCTCGCAGGTGGCGGGCCCAGCATAGGAATGCACTGTGAGCGGCCTCATCAAGGGCGGGGCAACGTGGCGTCAATCCTTCAGGCAACGCGCGTTAACAATCAGCGCGGCGGCGCGGTCTGCGTCGGCCATGGCGTTCTGATGCGGCACGTGGTTGCGCACCCCCTCACGCCATTCACCCCGCAACAGCGAGAATGGCCTACCGGGCGCACCATGCGCGAGCCGCCCACCGATTGCAGGAATGCTGAGATGTCCAACACCCCCTATGGCGAGTCGTCATGTGCTGCCGCAGCCAGCGGCTGCATCGAAGTCCGTGGTGCGCGCGAGCACAACCTGAAGAATGTCGATGTCTCCATTCCGCGCAATGCACTGGTGGTGTTCTCCGGCGTGTCGGGATCCGGCAAGTCCTCGTTGGCCTTCGGCACGGTTTTCGCCGAGGCGCAGCGGCGCTACTTCGAATCCGTCGCACCCTATGCGCGCCGCCTGATCGACCAGGCGGGCGTGCCCGATGTGGATGCCATCGACGGGCTGCCCCCGGCGGTCGCCCTGCAGCAGCAGCGCGGCGCCAGCAATGCGCGCTCCTCGGTGGGCAGCGTGACCACGCTGTCCAGCCTGGTGCGCATGATGTTTTCGCGGGCGGGAGCCTACCCGGCCCACCAGCCCATGCTGTACGCCGAAGACTTCTCGCCCAACACCCCACAGGGCGCCTGCAGCACCTGCCATGGCCTGGGGTATGTCTACGA
The DNA here is from genome assembly GCF_010608305.1 of Stenotrophomonas sp. AS012628. NCBI lineage: Bacteria > Pseudomonadati > Pseudomonadota > Gammaproteobacteria > Lysobacterales > Lysobacteraceae > Stenotrophomonas > Stenotrophomonas sp. AS012628. The sequence goes on from NZ_VMBJ01000001.1 coordinate 154,490, forward strand.
AGTGACTGAAGCACTGATGGTTCCGGACCCGTCGCTGAGCATCCGCGAGCGCGCCATCGCGTCCTGGCCACCGGCATGGCATGGCCAGAACCTGCGCGACATCCTGGTCACGTTGGGCTACGACATCGATGTGCCGTGGAAGAAACTGCCGAAGAAGGACCGTGAGTGGATCCTGTTCACCGAGGAGACGCCCACCGTGCCGGTCTATGCCGGCTTCACGCCGGCCGAGACCCGTAGCGCACTCAAGCGCAAGCAGGAGCCCAGCTACATGGGCACCTATACCGGCGCGCGCCGTTACGTGCTGCACACCTTTGCCAACACCCAGAGCGCCTTGATGCGCAAGCGTGTTTCGCGCTACATGGAAGGCAAGCTGTGCCCGGCCTGCCACGGAAAGCGCCTGAAACCGGAGGCGCTTTCGGTCACCTTTGCCGGCGTGGATATCGGCGAGTTCATGCGGCTGCCGCTGGATCAACTGGCGGACCTGCTGGAGCCCATCGCGCAGGGTGATTTCGGCGCACACAACAAGGGCGCACGCGCCAGCAGGAGTGCAACAACCCGCGATCGTGCCCGACGGGCGGCAAGTGGCCGCGCGACGCACGAGGGCGCCCCTGACGTGCGGCTGACCTCTGCCCTGTCGGAGGAAAAACGCCTGGCAGCCCAGCGGCTGGCGGGCGGGGTCATGGCGCGTGTACGGCAACTGCGCGAGCTTGGCCTGGGCTATCTTTCGCTGGATCGCGCCACGCCCACGCTGTCCGCCGGCGAACTGCAGCGCCTGCGGCTGGCCACCCAGCTCAGCTCGTTGCTGTTTGGCGTGCTGTACGTGCTCGACGAGCCCTCGGCCGGCCTGCATCCGGCTGATAGCCAGGCGCTGTACGACGCGCTGGACCGGCTGCGCGACGGCGGCAACTCGGTGTTCGTTGTCGAGCACGATCTGGAACTGATGCGCCGCGCGCAGTGGCTGGTGGACGTGGGACCGGAGGCCGGCGAGCGGGGAGGGCGCGTGCTTTACAGCGGCGAACCCGATGGCCTGCGCCAGGTAAAGGATTCGCGCACGGCCCGGTATCTGTTCGACCAGGTGCCTGCGCCTGCCAGCCGGCAGCGCAGTGCCAACAGCTGGCTCGAACTGAAGGGCATCCATCGCCACAACCTGCAGGGCGTGGACGCGCAGGTGCCGCTGGGGCTGCTGACAGCAGTGACCGGCATTTCCGGATCGGGCAAGTCCAGCCTGATGGCACAAGCGCTGCCCGAGCTGATGCTGCTGCACCTGGGGCACGAGCCCGTGGACGACAGCGCCGACAGCACGCCCCCGGATGGGCCGACCGTGATGGAAGCGACGCGGGGCCAGCTGGCCGGCGATGTGGACGCCATTCAACGCGTGGTGCAGGTCGACCAGAAGCCCATCGGCCGCACGCCACGATCCAACCTGGCCACCTACACCGGCCTGTTCGACCACGTGCGCAAGCTGTTCGCCGCAACGCCCGACGCGCGCCGCCGTCGCTTCGATGCGGGACGCTTCTCGTTCAACGTGGCCAAGGGCCGGTGCGAGACCTGCGAAGGCGAGGGCTTCGTCAGTGTCGAACTGCTGTTCATGCCAAGCGTCTATGCGCCGTGCCCGACCTGCCATGGCGCCCGCTACAACGAGGCCACCCTGAAGGTGCTGTGGAATGGTCGCACCATCGCCGAGGTCCTGCAGATGACGGTGGACCAGGCGCAGGCGTTCTTCGCCGAAGAAGACGCCATTGCCCGCCCGCTGCAGTTGCTGCAGGAAATCGGTCTGGGCTACCTGCGGCTGGGCCAGCCGGCCACCGAGCTTTCAGGCGGTGAGGCACAGCGCATCAAGCTGGCGACCGAGCTGCAGCGCAGCCAGCGCGGACGCACGCTGTATGTGCTGGATGAGCCCACCACCGGCCTTCATGCATCGGACGCGGACAGGTTGCTGGCGCAGCTGCAACGGCTGGTGGAGGCTGGCAACACCGTGGTGATGATCGAGCACGATATGCGTTCTGTCGCACAGGCGGACTGGGTGATTGATGTCGGGCCAGGTGCAGGCGGCGCGGGTGGCACCATCGTGGCGAAGGGCACGCCGCAACAGGTGGCCCGCGCCAAGGGAAGCAGGACTGCGCCGTTCCTTGCGCGCGAGCTGGGGCAGGCCAGCTGACGCCATCTCATCTGGGGCTGGACGCATTCTGTTGTACTGTGGGAGTACTCGCAGCGCCCATCAGCGAGAGGATGGTCAGGTGAACGCTTCCATGCTCCCAAGAATCGTCGGCTTCGATGTCCCGTTGTTGCATGAGCGTGTAGAGGCATCCACCGACGAAGCCATCACCGCGCTGCTGGATCTGGCGCCGGGCGCTCGCTGGACAGAGATGTTCCTCATCAAGTGCAGGGCACTGGCGTCCCAGCTCCAGCTGGCGGATGTTCGCATTGAAGGCGCCAGGATCTACTTCTACGGATCCATCAGCGATTCTCGTGGACTTGCCGACGCGGTGATGTCCATTGTCCACGTACTGAATGATGAGTTGATGCGCGAGCGGAATCACGCAGCCAGCCGCGCCTAGGCGCAGCCAAGCAGGGACCAGCACCGATCGGCAATCTCCGCTGCGCCAGGATGGCCGCGCAGGCTCGATCGCTTCGCAAGCCTGCCCTGCAGATCGTCGATCCATGCCGACCGGGTGCCATGCGGATCTCTCACATAGATATCGCAGGCAAGCCGGATAACGGGCGCCACTTCATATCGGAAGCTCATCGCGGGCAGGGCGCCCAGGTTGAACGCGATTTTCCAGTGGGCCAGCTCGCGCTCGACGTCGACAACGTGCTTGCTTCTTCCATGGATCATGGCGTTACCCCTTTTCGAAACTCCACTGTACACGCTTGTTGCTGCGGGCCTGTTCATGACCCTTGTTCATATGGGACGCGTCCCCGTACGTTCTCGTAACGGCGACACGCCCACAGTCAATCGGCAGCAGACTTGCTGCGGCGGAGAATCGAAATGAACAGCGTCCCCGAACAGAACAGGAATGACCGCTCCAACGCGTCCGCTGAAGCAGAACAGCCTGCACAGCAGGGGCAGGGCGAGGGGGGCGAACCCGGCGGAGAGGAGCCCGGTAAGCAAGGACAGCAACAGCAGCAGGACAACAAGGATCGCGAGAGCCCGAAGCCAGCGGATGAAAAGAAGGGCGGTCTCGGCGGCGATACCCGCCGCTGAGGAACAGGAGGAGCCGCGCGCCGCGCGGCCGCTTCCGCGGTAGACAGGGAGCGGGCATGTCCTCGCAAAGCCAGGCGATCAGCCTGATGACCAAGATCATGTACCAATGTCGTCCGGAGAGAACCACGACGATGGCGCAATGCCGTTGCTGCCACGCACCCAGCCCTGGCGGGATGGAATGCGCACGATGCCTGACCGGAAGGCTCGGCGACATGATTCACAATCGCGGCGCAGCATTCAGCTGGCTTGAATCATTCCGCAGGGTCCAGCAGGACGAAGCACACGTATTCGAATGCGCAAAACGCGTCGACGCGACATCTCCCTAGGCGTCGCATCCGGACCTGACATTGCGCAAGCGTATGCTCGGGTCATTCAGGAGCAACGCGATGAATTTTACGATCTGCATCTACGATAGAACGGGCACGGGCCTCCGTCTGCCCGCGGGATGGTGGATCGACCTTCAGTCCGATCTGCCTGCACTGGTGAAGGGTGCTGCGCGCATCGACCTTCCGCGATCTTCGAAAGACGAGCATCCACGATTGGATCCCGAGGTTCTCAGGGATCTTTTCCGGCGCATTGGAGGCTCGCAGTGGCTAAGTTGAATCCAGCCCCGTCCCTGGGAGTCCGCTGGCTGTTCTTTCGTCTTCGCAACGGGCAGTCCATCAGTCCTGCCCGGTTGATGTCTGTCTGGTCCGAGGCAGCTGAATCCAGCGACTGCGCCGTGCGCCGCGAAATCATCGACGGCGCCGGCTATGTCTATGCCCTGTACGCGCCCAACAGCCTGCTTTCACCCAGGCGCGTGGAGCTACGCATGAGAACGCTGCTGGAGGAAGCTGGCTACGCCTTCACGATGGGCAGCCTGGCGGGCCGGCACCCGGGCGACGGTTGAGGCGCGTAGCTGGCGCTGCGTCCGCAAGCGCCCGGAACGCGCTCGTCATTCCGGAGTGTCTGGTTCCAGAGGTTCGTCAGGCTTTGGATCAAAGAGCGCCAGCATCCGTTCACGGCGGCATTGTTCGAGCCAGTGGTGCCATATCTCCACCTCGTCCATCAGCCCCGTGGCACCGCATGCGGGGCAAGTGAGCGTCGTGCCCAATGGGCTTGTCTGAATGCCGGCGTTCTCGCTCATTGACGAGCGCAGGCCGCAACTCTTGCAGGTAGATCGCAACTGATCAAGGCGAACGATGGCGCCATTGCGCGCAAGAAGGGGCTGGATCGCATGGATCCGGAAGGCATTGGGAGGGTGCATGGCCGTGTCGTCTTGGGCTGGACACGGGAGCAAAGGATTCTGCGCCGGAGAAGAGCCGTGAGGGCGCAGTGTCCTCCGTTGGAGGTTAACCCTTCATCAAAGTGCGGAACGCGCTCCATCGTTGGCCTGAAATCCCACGGTCGCAATCGTGCACTGACCTGGCAGCCGGCGCTCATCCGGCGCCGGCCCTGTTTCTGGGCAGGAAGGGCTCCGCCATCACAACGGAGCCCCGGTCACTCACTTTTCCTGCAGGAACGTCAGCAGGTCCTGATTGACTTTGTCCTTGTGGGTGTCAGTCAGGCCATGCGGCGCACCCGGGTAGACAATCAGCTTTGCGCCCTTGATCAGTTTCGCCGACTGCCGGCCGGAGATATCGATCGGCACGATCTGGTCGTCGTCACCGTGGATGACCAGGGTGGGCACATCGAACTTCTTCAGGTCCGCGCGGAAATCGGTGGCCGAGAACGCAGCGATCGAATCGTAGGTGTTCTTGTGGCCGCCCTGCATGCCCTGCGCCCACCACGCATCGATCAGCCCCTGCGAGACCTTCGCGCCCGGGCGGTTGAAGCCGTAGAACGGGCCCGACGGGATGTCCTTGTAGAGCTGCGCGCGGTTATCCATCTGTGCCTTGCGGATGCCGTCGAACACTTCGATCGGCAGGCCGTTCGGGTTGTCGGCGGTCTTCAGCATGAACGGCGGTACCGAGCTGATCAGCACCGCCTTCTTCACTCGCCCGGTGCCATGCCGGCCGATGTAGCGCGCCACTTCGCCACCACCGGTGGAGAAGCCCACCAGGGTGACATCGTGCAGGTCCAGCGTATTGATCACCGTGGCCAGGTCATCGGCGTAGTGATCCATATCGTTGCCGTCCCACGGCTGGCTGGAACGCCCGTGGCCGCGACGGTCATGCGCGATGACACGGTAGCCATGATCGGCCAGGAAGATCATCTGCGATTCCCAGCTGTCCGAGTTCAACGGCCAGCCGTGGCTGAAGGTCACGACCGGGCCGTCCTTCGGGCCCCAGTCCTTGTAGTACAGCTGCACGCCATCGGCGGTGGTGATGTAGCTGGCGGTGCGCGCGATGCTGGTGACTGCCGCCGGCGTGGCCGGTTCGGCGGCCTGCGCGGACAGGCCGGCCTGGACCGAGAGGGCGAGGGCGGCGACGGCCAGGGTACGGGCGAAGGTGTTCATGCGGGAACTCTCATGGGTGGGTGGTGAGACGTACTTTGCGCCCGCGATCAGGCGCCAGGGATATGACAAGTCCGAATTTCTTGATAGATCGTCCTGAGTGCACGGATCCACAGTGGGGTCGACTGGATGATCATCCGAAGCTGCCCGACCTGGGCCTGCGCGCTACCGAACGAGCCAGAGGCGCTTGCAATGGTGGCATTGCAGCCGGTTCCGCATTGCTTCCCGGAACGCAACATGACGTACCCCTTCACGGCGCTATCGCACCTGCGGCGTACTGCCTAGGCTGATCCCACACGGCACCTGCCGTGTTCCGGGCCCATTGCCCGCGCAGTGGCCCGTCTTCCCATGAACTCCGCAGCGCTGGCCTGCCAGGCAACCGTGCCCTGGCAATGTCACTGCCTGCGCCATGGGCAAGCGCCCGGATTCGTTCGCGCCAGCCTTGCATTGCTGCCCGCCAAATGGCTCTTCGTGGAGATCCCTCATGTTCAGTATGGAAAACACCGCCGCGCCCATTGCCCCCGCCCTCGATGAACTGGTGCCCTCGCGCTACGCCCTGAAAGTGGGCGACGTCGAAGTGCTGGTGATCAGCGATGGCGTCCTGCCGTTGCCCACCCAGATGCTCGGCCACAACGTACCGGCGGCCGACCGTGCCGAATGGTTCGAAGAGATGTACCTGCCGCAGGATGCCTTCGACTGGGCATTGAACGTAATGGTGGTGCACAGCGGGGATCGCACCATTCTCATCGATGCCGGCCTGGGCATGGACCCGGACCTGCAGCTGCCGCGCGCCGGCCAGCTGATCCGTCGCCTTGGTGCTGCCGGTATCAACCTGGGCGAAATCACCGATGTGGTGATCACCCACATGCACATGGACCACGTCGGCGGGCTGCTGGTTGAAGGTGTGAAGGAACAGCTGCGCCCGGACCTGAAGATCCACGTGGCCGCAGCGGAGGTGGAGTTCTGGAAGTCGCCGGACTTCAGCCGCACCAACATGCCGCAGGGTTTCCCCGATGCGCTACGCGCCACGGCCAAGCACTTCTGGGCCGAGTACAGCAGCTATGTGCATACCTTCCAGAACGAACAGCAGATCGCGCCGGGCGTAACGGCCCGCCGTACCGGTGGGCATACCCCGGGCCACTGCGTGGTGCGCGTGGCGTCTGCGGGGCACGCCTTGACCTTTGCCGGTGACGCGGTATTCGCGGTCGGCTTCGACCAGCCGAACTGGCACAACGGTTTTGAGCACGACCCGGAGGAATCCGCACGCGTACGCATCGCTCTGCTGAAGGAACTGGCCGGCACCGGCGAAATGCTGGTGGCCACGCATCTTCCGTTCCCGTCAGTGGGCCGGGTGTCGCTGGAGGGCGAGACGTTCCGCTGGGTGCCGGTGTTCTGGGACTTCTGATCGGATCCTGCGGATACAGCGCAAGCAGGGGTTTTCGACGGGGCGCATCGGCGCCCCGCTCGAATCCCGCAAGGACGAGGCCGACAACGGACGCCATCCACACCTGGCGTGAAACTACTGGATGGCGGTAGGGCGAGCCAACCGCTGCAGCTTGTGCGGGTTGCGCTGCACCAGGATCTGCGTGATCCGTTCGCCATCGGTCTCGAAGGCCATCGCCGCCTCCAGCACGCCATCGAAATAGCGCAGCAGTCCCAACCGTCCGTTGAGCATGGCCGGTACCATCCGCAATTGCGCGCTGCGCCGCAGGTGCGGGGCATACAGCAGCTGGGCAATGCGTGTGCCGCCGAGCAAAGGCCCGGGAAAGCTGGTGACGATACCGCCGCCGTCACCCACCAGCTCGGCCGATTCGGCCATCAACGCCTTCATCGTGCGGAAATCTCCACTGGATGCAGCCTCGGCGAAGCGGCGCAGCAGTTTCTGGTGCACGTCCTGCGGGACGTTGTAGCGCGGGCGCTCCTGCCTGAGCTGACGGCGTGCGCGATGCACGATCTGCCGGCAGGCGGCTTCCGTCTTGTCCAGTGTGCGCGCGACCACTGCGTAATCCTGATCGAACACATCGTGCAGCAGGAAGGCCGCACGTGCATCCGGGGCCAACCGTTCCAGCACACTGAGGAAGGCGACCGACAGATCGCTGGCGGTTTCCAGCACGTACTCGGGCGTGGCGGCGTCATCGGTCAGCAGCGGCTCGGGCAACCACATGCCCACATAGTGTTCGCGCGCATGCCGTGCCAGGCGCAGGCCATCAATGGCGCGACGGGTGGTGGCCGCCACCAGCCAGGCTTCCGGATTCTCGATCTGTGACTGGTCGGCGCCATGCCAGCGCAGCCAGACATCCTGCACCACGTCTTCGGCTTCGTGCGAAGACCCAAGCATGCGGTAGGCCACGCCGAACAGGCGTGGGCGGAGGCGTGAGAACAGCGCAGTGGATTCGTCCATGCCAGCGTAGACGGGACAGGTCCCCGGATTGTGACACCCGGGAACCTGTCGTTGGTGCCAGCGCCGGACGTGCGATCAGTGCGGCGGCAGCACCGCCGGCTTGCCGATGTCCTTGATCAGGAACACCACGAACTTCGCCGGCTCGGTAGCGCTGGCGTTGCGGCCTACGGTGTGCAGATCGGCCGGGCCCTCATGGAAGGCCTCGCCCGGGCCAAGGGTGACCTCCTTGCCGCCGGCCACACCCATCACGATCCGTCCTTCCAGGACGTAGACGAAGCCATGGGCATCGTGGCGGTGGACAGGATCAGCACCACCCGGCGGGTACTCCACGGTAAGGATCAGCGCTTCCTTGCCGGGCTGCTCCGGCAGGGCGCGGGTCATCACCTCGCGCACCAAGGGCTGGGGCGCAGGAGAGGGCGGGGTGGCGGCAGCGCCGCACAGTGGCAGCAGCGCAAACAGGACCAGAACAGAGCGACGCATGGCAGGTCTCCAAAGCGGTGGAGGAGGGCCGCTGCATGGGGCAGCGGCGGAAGGGTCAGGCCAGGCCGGCCTTGTCCAGGCCAAAGGCCGTATCCAGGGTGCCGGGCGTGGTACGGAAGGCGACATTGGCACGGTTCCAGGCGTTGATCGCCATCACCGCGTGGGTGAGGTCGACCATTTCCTGATCGGACAGCTGGCCGCGCACGCGCGCGTACAGCTCGTCGGGCACCCCCTGCGCCGGCAGCTGGGTCAGTACTTCGGTCCAGGCCAGGCAGGCGCGCTCGCGCGGGCTGAACAGCGTTGATTCACGCCATGCCGCCAGGTGATGCAGGCGCAGCGGGCGCTAACCACGCAGGGTGGCCTCCTTCACGTGCATGTCCAGGCAGAAGCCACAGCCGTTGAGCTGCGATGCACGGATGTTGACCAGATCAATGATGGCCCCTTCGATCGAGGCGGTGTGGGCGGCATGCGAGTACAGGCCGAGCTTCTTGAACAGTTCGGGGGATTGCGCGGCGTAATCCAGGCGTGCGGTCATGGTGTGTTCCTGTAGCGTGTGAAGGGCACAGCGAGGCTAGGCCTGCATTCGCAACGCCGGTAGGCGGGGGCCGGGCCGCACGCTGTTGCATGAAAAACACCAATGTCCTGTCACAGCGGCCGATGCTCGGCCGTCTGCCGGGCATGGACACCTCATCGCACGTGCGCACCGCATCGCGCCCTGCCAGCGAACAGGTCTGGCAGGCCTTCCTCGCCGCATTGCGCGAACTGCCGCCCGACGCACGCGCGATCCTGCTGTTGCACGACGTGCTGGGCGCCGGATTCGAGGACATCGTGCCCCTGCTGGGGCTCGACCCTTCCACGTGCAGGCAACGGTTGGCGCTGGCGCGGAGCCACCTGCACGCACAACGTGCCCGCCTGGAGCCAGGCCACCCATGAATGCCGCAACGCCCCGCGCGGCCAGTGACGGCCACGATGCGCTCAATGCGTCCTTCTCCACCAGCTACGCCGGTGTGCTGGCCTTCATTGCAGTGGCGTCCGAGGGCAGTTTCGCGCGCGCGGCCGACCGCCTCGGCATCGGCCGCTCGGCCGTCAGCCGCAGCGTGCAGAAGCTGGAAAGCCAGCTGGGCGTGCGGTTGTTCCTGCGCACCACGCGCTCGACCACGCTCACCCGGGAAGGCGAGCTGTTCCTGGAGGGCTGCAACCCGGGCGTGACCTGCATCCTGCAGGCGCTGGAGGAAATGCGCGACCTGCGCGAGGGCCCGCCGCGCGGGCACCTGCGCATCAGTGCCAGCCACGGCTTCGGCCGGCGGGTGATTGCCCCTCTGCTGGCAGCCTTCCGTGCCGAGTACCCGCAGGTATCCGTGGAGCTGCTGCTGGACGAGCAGGCCCCCGACCTGGCCGGTGACCGCATCGACGTGGCGTTTCGCGATGGCCTGCTGGAAGACAGCCAGGTGATCGCCAAGCAGCTGGTGCCGATGCAGCTGGTCGTATGTGCATCACCTGCGTACGTGCAGGCGCACGGCCTACCCGCGTCGGTGGATGCGCTGTCCACGCATGACTGCATCGGGCGGCGCCTGCCGGGCGGACGCATGCAGCCCTGGGAATTCCGTGTCGACGGTGCCGAAGTACACCTTCAGCCGCCGGCCGCACTGGTGTTCAACGATGCCGACCTGGCCCTGCAGGCCGTCATCGACGGGCTCGGAGTCGCCCAGCTGCCCAGCTATCAGGTGCGTGAAGCGCTGTGGGCGGGCAGGGTGGTGACCTGCCTGGATCGGCATGCGCCGCTCGATCGTGGCCACTACCTGTGCTACCTCAGCCGCCGCCAGCTGCCCAAGCGCGTGCGGGCCTTCATCGACTTCAGCACGCAGCGGGTACGCGCGCTCGAACTGGATGTGATCTCGCACTGGGAAGCACGCCAGCAGGCCACCCCTCTGAAGCCAGGCGCACAGCCTGCCTGGGCCTGAGCGTACTGGTGCGTGCCGGGTAACAGTGCGCGGCCGGTCACGGACCTACTGCCTCGCGCCCGCGCCACCTACGATGCCTGCGCCCGGCCACACCCGGCAGCCCCTCTACATACCAGGAGATACGCAATGAAGTTCCTCGTCATCGGTGGTACCGGCCGCATCGGCAGCAAGGTGGTGGAACGCCTGCGCGTAGCCGGGCATGAGATCGTGGTGGCAGCACCCTCGACCGGGGTGGATGTGCTGACCGGTGAAGGTCTGGATGCCGCCATGGACGGCGTCGACGTGGTGGTGGACCTTGCCAACTCGCCCTCGTTCGAAGATGCGGCAGTGCTTTCGTTCTTCGTGACCGCTGGCCACAACATACTTGCGGCCGCTTTCCGTGCCGGCGTACATCACCACGTTGCGCTTTCCGTCGTAGGCACCGACATGCTGGCAGCCAGTGGCTATTTCCGCGGCAAGATCGCCCAGGAGCGCCTGATCCGCGACTCGGGCCTGCCGTACACCATCATCCATTCCACGCAGTTCTTCGAGTTCCTGCCGGGCATCATCCAGTCCGCCGGCGATGGGGAGACCCTGCGGCTGCCGGCCGCCGACGTGCAGCCGATTGCCGCCGAGGATGTTGCCGAAGCGGTGGCACGCATCGCGCAGCAGCCGCCGGCCAATGGCGTGCTGGAAATCGCCGGGCCGCAGCGTAGCGCGATGGCGGATCTGGCCAGGCAGTATCTGCAACTGACGGGTGATTCCCGGCAGGTCGTTGCGGATGCCCAGGCGCTGTACTTCGGCGCGCCGCTGCAGATCGACACGCTGGTGCCGGTCGGACACGCGTGGCTGGGGCAGGTCGATTTCGACGCCTGGCTGCAGCAGTCCGGCCTGTTGCAGCGGCAGCCTGCCTGAGCGGCGAATCGATCGCCTGCCGCAGCTGCGCTTGATGGAGCCGCGCAATGACCGAGCTGAAGCCTCCTTCGCCCGCCATGCTGGACCGTTACCAGGGCGACGACGTGAAGCCGCTGTACACCGGCCGCGTGCGGGTGAGCGGTGGCCAGGCCCAGCACGGGCGGGCGTCCGGCGTCGTGCGGTCGGACGACGGTGCACTGGCGGTGGACCTGCGCCTGCCGCCGGAACTCGGCGGGCCTGGCGGCGGCGCCAATCCCGAGCAGCTGCTGGCCGCAAGCTACGCTGGCTGCTTCCACGGTGCCATGGTGCTGGTGGCCGCGCGTGCCGGCCTGCTGCTGCACAACCCCAGCATCGAAGTGGCGGTCACCTTCGCCCGTGATCCGGCAGATGGGCTGTACCTGCTGTCGGCCGAGATCGTGGTACATCTTCCCGGCATGGATGAGAACCTGGCCTGCGAACTCGTTCGCAACACCGAACGCGTCTGCCCGTACGCCAAGATGTTCCATCGCGGCGTCAGCCATGTGGTGCATGTTCGGGTCGGCCCGCAGGCTCCGCCTCTGTAGAATCGAGCCGTGCTCGACTCCGGGAAGGTCCTGGCCCTGACGATTACACGGCTAGGCCGTATTCCGCCACAACCCCGCTCGGCTACGATGGTGGCGCCGGCAACCTGGCCGGTGGGGCAGGGGATGCAATGGACATGCAGGCAGGGGGCGGATTCGATCCGCCGGCAAAGACCGATTCGCAGGAACTGACATTCCACTGGCTCTACCAGCCGGTGCAGGGACTGGTTGAGCACAGCATCTACCCCAAGGCGGGCAGGGTGGAGACGTGGGCGTTTCGCATCGGCGTGGGTGCGGCGATCATCGGCATTCTCATGGGTCAGCTTCCGGATCGATGGTTGCCTCTTGGGGTAGTGCTCCAGGTGGTTGTTGCCTGCCTGGCAATCGAAGTAGGAGGGTTCATTGTCGGTGGCGTACTGGCCGCCCGCAGGGGCATTCGCCAGTTCAGCCAGCCGCGGCTCTCGCACGCCCGGGAGATGGATGAAGACTTCGCTCACTGGCAAGCGGTGGTGACCGAGCTTCGCGGATTCCCGCGCGTCCAGCGCGAGCGGCGACTCAAGTTCGTCAGCACCTTGCGCACAAACATGATTGAGCGCATGGGCATGATGTATGGCGGCCTGCAGCGGCTGGGACCATTCCCGCTGTTGATTGCCCTCTACCTGCAGTTCCGCGGATGGAAATGGGGCGACTGGGCGGGCGCTTTCGATGTTGGCCCGCTGGGTGCACTACTGATCTTCGCCATGGTGCTGCTGTACCTGCTGGGCTGGATGCTGATCGGCCTTCGCACCAGGCTTGATACCTACGTTGCCTTGTTGGAGGGCTCCATCCACGAACCCGAGCCCTCCCAGCGAACGCCTTTGTAGCGTCGGGCCATCATGTTCCTCATGCTGAGGGACAAACAGGACTGTGAGTCATCCAGTGAGGCATACGCATGGCTCAAGAGTGCCGCGCTGTGGCTGGATGCAGCCGATTTCTTCGGGCTTGCTGCATCATGTTCGCACATTTCGCCGACTTCACAGGTCTGTACCCCGCAGAGGGGCATAGTAGCCCTTCGGTAGTGTGAGCGCGTCCATCCAGCCACGGGATTTTCCCGAACGCCAGGAGGTCACTGTGCCAAGTTGTGATGAAGGAATGAAGTTGACGCGTCGCCAGGTGATCGCCGGCGGCGTCACGACCGTGGCGATGTCCGCCGCACCGGGGGCCTCCTCGCTCGCCGCCGAACTGGCGGCGCCCCCGCCGCCCAGGCCGCCGGTCATCAGCACGGTGGCGTTGAACGTGAACGGCGAGCGGCGGGAACTTGAACTGGACACCCGGACCACGCTGCTCGATGCCCTGCGCGAACATCTGAAGCTGACCGGAACGAAAAAGGGCTGCGACCACGGTCAATGCGGTGCCTGTACCGTGCTGGTCAACGGTGAGCGCATCAATGCCTGCCTCAGCCTGGCGGTGCAGCACCAGGGCGATGCCATCACCACCATCGAAGGCCTCGGAACTCCCGATGACCTGCATCCGATGCAGGCCGCTTTCATCAAGCATGATGGCTACCAGTGCGGGTATTGCACGCCGGGGCAGATCTGTTCGGCGGTGGCGGTCCTGGACGAGATCAAGCGGGGTGTGCCCAGCCATGTACAGGCGGACGTCAGCGCACGGCCCCGGGCCACCAACATGGAAATGCGCGAACGCATGAGCGGCAACCTCTGCCGCTGCGGCGCCTATTCCAACATTGCCGAGGCGATGGCAGAGGTCGCTGGCGTGACCTCTGCAGGGAGGCGCGCATGAGGGCCTTCAGTTACGAACGCGCGAAATCCCCGGCCGAGGCCGCCAAGGCCGTCGCCGGTACCGAGGGCGCGAAGTTCCTGGCCGGAGGGACCAACCTGCTCGACCTGATGAAGCTGGAGGTCGAGACGCCAGCGCACCTGGTCGATGTGCAGGACATCGGCCTGGACAGGATCGAACCCACCGACGAGGGTGGCCTGCGCATCGGCACGCTGGTCACCAATACCGCGCTGGCCTCGCATGAGCGCGTGCGCCGCGACTACGCGGTGCTGACCCGCGCGATCGTGGCAGGCGCCTCCGGGCAGTTGCGCAACAAAGCCACCACCGGCGGCAACCTGCTGCAGCGCACGCGCTGCCCGTATTTCTACGACCCCAATCTGCCCTGCAACAAGCGCCTGCCCGGATCCGGCTGCGGCGCACTCGAGGGGTTCTCCCGGCAGATGGGCGTGATCGGCACCTCGGACAGCTGCATCGCGACCTATCCGGGCGACATGGCGGTGGCCCTGCGGGTGCTGGACGCCTCGATCCAGACCGTCAGGGGTGACGGAAGTACGCGCAGCATCCCGATTGCCGATTTCCATCGTTCCCCCGGCGACAGGCCGCAGCAGGACAACGTGCTGCAGCGCGGTGAGCTGATCACCCACGTCACGCTGCCAGAACCCCTGGGCGGTCGGCACGTGTACCACAAGGTACGGGACCGCGCGTCCTATGCGTTCGCACTGGTGTCGGTCGCCGCGGTCGTGCAGCGTGACGGCTCGGCGCGGTTCGCCTTCGGTGGGGTCGCGCCGAAGCCGTGGCGCGTCGAGGCAGCCGAACCCCTGCTGCGCGACGGCGTGAAGGCCGCGACCCGGCAGGTGTTCGCCGGTGCCCGTCCGACGCCGGAGAACGCGTTCAAGATCGCGCTCGCAGAGCGCACCCTCGCAGCGGTGCTGGTGGAAGGAGAGCGCTGATGCCCCTTGAATTCAACGCCCCCGCCGGCGACAACCTGTTCGACAAGGCCAAGGTCGTCGGCAAGTCGACGCCGCGCATCGACGGTCCACGCAAGACCACCGGCACCGCTCCCTATGCCTACGAGCGCCATGACGTGGCGCCGAACCAGGCCTACGGCTACATCGTCGGCGCGGGCATCGGCAAAGGGCGCATCATTTCGATGGATGCGTCCCGCGCACGTGCCGCGCCTGGCGTACTGGCGGTCATCACCGCACCGGAAACCAAGCCGGTCGGCACATCGAACTGGAACAATGCACCGTTGTTCGGCGGAGCCGAGGTGGCCCACTACCATCAGGCCATCGCCTGCGTGGTGGCAGAGACCTTCGAGCAGGCCCGCGCCGCCGCGGCGCTGATCCGCACCCGCTACGAGCGCGGCAAGGGCCGCTTCGATTTCCCGGCCCTGGCACCGTCCGCGCCGCTGGCAAAGGGGCGTGACGGCAAGCCCGACCGGCAGGCGTTGGGCGATTTCGACACCGCTTACGCGAGCGCGGCGGTCAAGCTCGACGAGACTTACCACACCTCCGACGAAAGTCATTCGATGATGGAGCCGCACGCCACCATCGCCGCCTGGGAGGGTGACACGCTCACGTTGTGGACGGCGAACCAGATGATCGACTGGGCCAGGCAGGGCATGGCGGCGATCCTCGGCATCGATCCTGCCAAGGTGCGCGTGGACTCGCCCTATATCGGCGGCGGCTTCGGCGGCAAGCTGTTCATCCGGGCCGACGCGGTGCTGGCCGCGTTGGCGGCCAAGCAGGTCGGGCGACCGGTGAAGATCGCGCTGCAACGCCCGTTGATGCCCAACAACACCACGCACCGGCACGCCACCCTCCAGCGCGTGCGGATCGGCTGCGGAAAGGATGGCCGGATCTCCGCCATCGCCCACGAGAACTGGTCGGGCAACATCAACGGCGAGGATGGCGAAAACGGCACCCTGCAGACGCCCAAGCTCTATGCGGGCGCCAACCGCCTGGTGGCCAACTACATCGCCACGCTCGACATGCCCGAAGGCAATGCGATGCGCGCACCGGGCGAAGCACCGGGCCACATGGCGCTGGAAGTGGCGATGGATGAAATGGCCGAGAAGCTGGGCCTCGACCCGATCGCGTTCCGCATCCTCAACGAGCCCGAGGTGGTGCCCGGCGATCCGTCCAAGAAGTTCTCCGACCGCAACCTGGTGCGCTGCCTGCGCGAAGGCGCGGAGCGCTTCAACTGGAACAAGCGCAACCCCAGGCCGGCGCAGGTCAGGGAAGGACACTGGCTGGTCGGCATGGGCGTGTCTGCGGGCTATCGCGGCGCACCGACGATGAAGTCGGCGGCGCGGGTGCGGCTTGACGGTCAGGGCGGAGTGATTGTCGAGACCGACATGACCGACATCGGCACCGGCTCCTACACGATCATCGCGCAGACGGCGGCCGAGACCATGGGCGTGCCGCTGGAGCGGGTCCAGGTGACCCTCGGCGACTCCCGTCATCCGGCCTCCGCCGGTTCCGGCGGCCAGTGGGGCGCGGCAAGCTCGACCGCAGGCGTGTACGCGGCGTGCGTCAGCCTGCGCCGCAAGGTCGGCGAGAAACTCGGCTTCGACGGCGACACCGCAGACTTCGCCAATGGCCGCATCCAGGCGGGTGGGCGGACCATCAAGCTGGCGGAGGCGGGGGCACTGTCGGCGGAGGACGGCATTGCCTTCGGCGACTTCAAGCAAGGCTACGACGTCGGCACCTATGCAGGGCATTTCTGCGAGGTCGCCGTGCATGCCTACACGGGAGAGACGCGCATTCGCCGCATGCTTGCCGTATGCGATGGCGGCCGGATCCTCAATCCGCTGTCTGCACGCAGCCAGGTCATCGGCGGGATGGTGATGGGTGCGGGCGCGACCCTGATGGAGGAGCTGGTGGTCGACAAACGGCTGGGCTTGTTCATCAACCACGACCTGGCCGGCTACGAGGTTCCCGTGCATGCCGACATCCCGTACCAGGAAGTGGTCTTCCTCGACACGCTGGATCCGGTGATCTCGCCGATGAAGGCCAAGGGTGTGGGTGAACTGGGCATCTGCGGGGTTGGCGCCGCGATCGCCAATGCGATCTACAACGCAACCGGCGTGCGCGTGCGCAACTATCCCATTACCCTGGACAAGCTGTTGCCCGGCTTGCCCGACGTGGGCTGACCCTTGCGCATGGACCGTCCCGCAGCCTCGACCACTCTGGAGGCCTCCGCTGCAGGCGGAGGGGAGCCCGGCGATCTTGCCGAGGACCTGTCCGCACCGCCGAGCTTCCTCACCGAAGGCAGCCCGCGCGGCGTGCTCGATACGGCCTTGACGCGCATGCGCGCGGGGGAGCACGCCGTGCTCGCGCTGGTGCTGGAAACCGATGGCTCCACTTACGCCGGTGCCGGCGACATGGTGCTGTTCTGCAACGGCAGCCAGGTCGGCTGGCTCAGCGGCGGATGCCTGGAGCCGGAGCTCGCGCGACGCGCGGAGCAGGTGAGCGCGGCAGGGCGGGTCGACTGGATCGAGATCGACACCCGCAGTGACGACGATCTGTTGAGTGGGTCCGCGCTCGGGTGCCGCGGCCGGCTGCGGATTGCGCTCCTGCCATTGCGTGCCATGGCCGGCATCGACGACGTCATCGAGGTCTGGCTGCGCGAGGGCGTGTCACTCCAGCGCGACCTTCGTACGTCGGGCCAGGTCGTCTTCCGCGCCGGCCATCGCGAGCAGGCATGGCAGCTGCATCCGATGGAGGGGGCGCAATCCTTTGGCGAGGGCGCATGGCGGTTGCCGTTGCCCCGTCTTCCGCGGGCCCTGGTGTTGGGGGGCGGTCCCGAAACGCCCTTCCTGGTTCCGTTGCTGCGCGGCCTGGGGTGGCGGGTCAGCGTGGCCGAACGGCGAGCGCGCTGGGCCTCAGCCGGGCAGTGCGCGGATGCGCATCTTCAGACCAGCCCGGCCGAGGCCCTTCATGGCGACCCGTGCGACGCGGTACTGGTGATGCATCACGATTTCGAACTGGACCGGGAGGCGCTGGTGGCCCTGGCTGATACCAAAGTTATGTTCATTGGACTGCTGGGTCCGCGGCGAAGGCGCGAGGACCTGTTCAAGCTGCTGACACCGGAACAGCGCCACCGCCTTTCCCCGAGACTTCGATCACCTGTCGGCCTGGACATCGGCGGCCGAGGGCCAGAGGCGATTTCGCTCAGCATCGCCGCGCAGCTGCAGCAATGGCGAAGCGCGCACGGCAGGTGACTGACGCGCATGCGGTTGTCGTGCTGGCTGCCGGCGGGAGCACCCGACTTGGCCAGCCCAAGCAGCTTCTGACCCGGCAGGGCGAGACCCTGGTACATCGCGTGGTGCGGTTGGCATGGGAGCTCGCGCCAGCGCAGGTACTGGTCGTGGTCGGCGCGAACGCACAGGCCGTGACATCCAGCATTGCCGGGCTGGAGGCCACTCCGGTAACCAACCACCACTGGGAACGCGGCCTGGCGAGCAGTCTGCAGGTTGCCGGCGCACGCCTGCTGCCCACGGTGACCGCGGTGATGGTCGTGGCATGCGACCAGCCCGCAATCGAGCGCTCCCATCTGCAGGCGCTGCTTTCGGGTGCCAGCGTCTCGGCGTCAGGGTGCGCGGGCACCCGCCACGGAAATGCGCTTGGCGTTCCTGCAGTGGTGCCGCGTGCATGGTTCAACGCTGCGCGTGCAACCGGTGACCGCGGCTTCGGAGCGCGCCTGCGGCAACTTCCTGTCGATACGGTGCATGTCCTACAGGCACCGGAACTGGGCCTGGATATCGATACGCCAGAAGATCTTGCGCGTGCGCGCGATGCGGGCTGGATCGATGCCGAGGGGTGACCCGCATGATCACTGGGCCAATGCCTGTCGCGCAGGTGACGAGCGGCAGAGCTGCAGCCCGAACCCTCGCTGCCCGCAACCCTGTAGAGTCGGGCCATGCTCGACTACGGCACGCCACATCGCGCCCCATCAGGCACATCACCAGCAAGAATCTGCAGCACCCGATCCAACAGAACAGGTTCCGGCACGCCAGCCAGTACCTGCTCCAGGTAATCCAACGGCTCCAACTGCCATTGGAGGAGCGCCCGCAACCGCACAACGGCAGGCGCCCGCAGCTTCGCGTCCAGTGAGACCTGCAACAGCAGATGTTGCGGGCGCCTCTCCAGCCACAGCACGGGTATGCCTCGGCAATGAACCTGGAACGCGGCATCTCGATGCCGCTCAACGAACTGGAAGCCCTGTCGTGGCCGAGCCTCCACGAACTGCACGGCTTGGCGGCGCAGTTGTGAGAATCGATCATCGTTGATGCTTTGGAACGCGACAGGCGAGGGCACCGGCGGCGCCGGCCACTGCGTCTGTGCCGCAACCACCACCACAAGACAGAGCGCGGTGGCCGCCCAGCGCCACCAGGCCACTCAGCCCTCCGGATGCAGTCGCGTACTGGCGTGTGCAGTAAGGCCGATTCCGGCCATGATCAGCCCTTCCATCACGCGCGGGCCAACGTACTGCTCCAGCTCGCCGTTCTCGCGGGCGCGCTGCGCGGCCAGCAGGATCTCCAGCACCACGCGAAGACCCGCCAGCGAGCAGTCGGTATCCGCCAGGGCGATGCGTCGACCGGGCATCTGATGGCGTTCCGGCCAGGGCTGGCCATCGGAGGCGGCACCGGCGCCGATGCTGTGCAGCAGGGCGATGAGGGTGTTCGGGTCCAGCGCAGGGCCATTCGCAGGCACGTCGTGGATCGGGTGCGGGGCAGGGGAGTGGGGCTGGGTCATGGCGGAGCTCCTTGCGTGCATGCAGAAGCCGCCACCGATAAAGGTGGCGGACGATGCGTGGCTCGAAATCCGGTACGCGACTTGGCCCGGTGGGCACAAGGCCCCCACGCACCGCCCGCCATAGCCGGCCGACGGATTGCCAGCCGGCACCACGCGCGGTGGTGCCGGCTGGCAAGCGCAAACTACAGTCGCGTTACCGGGATTTCGAGCCCCGTCCACCGATGCATTGGTGGCAGGGAAAGAAATACGCCCGCCCATGCGAGATGCCAAGGCAGTAAGGCCGATGCCGTCACCACTTTCAACATTTTCAGAATCGTTGTATGCAGCGCAATGAGGCTGGAGCCTTGCGCTGCAAAGCTATCGGCGATGCCAATGGTGCAGGCCTACGGACTGTCGGCATCCGCCCGGCGATACCATGGGCGAGGCGGATGCGACAGGATTACCAAAGGCTGGCAGGCGTCAGTAGCCCTTCAACGCTCCCTTCGTCCTACTTCCTGACGTCCCTCGGTATGCTTGTTGACTATGTGGGGGAGTGTGGCGATCGCGCGCGACGGCCCGGCCTACAATCCCTATCGGGCGCCCCGGCAGGGGGTGGATCCGCGTCGGGATGATCCAACCTGGAATGTCGCTCAGTCTGAGCCATCAGGCACGCGTGAGCAGTCACCGCATGCGCTCATTGAGGTCGGGGAACGCCCCTTGGGGACGTTCCCAGAGACACCGGCTTACCCGCCGAGCTTCTAAGCGCACCGGCTTCGTATGTGCGGCTCAGTTCAGCTCGCGGATCCAAAGATCACTCGCTCCGCAAGGAACTGCACCACAGGTATGAACCTTCCGATGACAGCCTCAGTCTCCGTCAAAGGAATGTGGCATTCGTCTCGCTTGTAGTTATCACTCGAGTGGACGATCGCATTTCGAATTTCCTTAATGGTTTTCGCCGCAGTCCCTATCGCCTGCCCTGGATGGTTGACGATCTGCAGTTCCTTGCCAAAAGCTTTGACCTTCTTGAAGTAGGAAGAGGAGCCTGAGCTCTGTTCCACCTGTTTAAGGAACTCAAGAAGATCCGGCTCCGGAATGAAATGATCGATGACCGCCCTAAGCAGTTCCGTCTCATCGCTTCGCTGATAGCCGCCACGAATTAGCGAAATGACCCTATCGAGCGATCGAGATTCCGTTCTGAAGTTGGTATCGTTCAACATTGAAGCCAGTTGATGGTGGAGACGCTTCTCCGCAACCCTGTGGAAGTAAAACTCCAGAACATGGTAGTAAGATAGAAATGCTTGGCTTGGCAGCGTGGACGCTTGCCCAAGCTTGTAATAGATCACTGGCGCAGCTTCATATGACGCTCTCGGAATTTTTCTATCGACGATTCGCTCTGGAGTCACCACCGCAAAGGGATCGCGCGGCAGGAATATGCTGTAGCTTATTCGGCTATCTACTGAAAGCTTGAATAGACAGGCGTCGATTGCTCGAATGGCACGATCCATCAAATCCGATGGCTGTTTCCTGCCGGGATGCGTGTACTTCGCAGTTCTAGAGTATGAATATGGCAGAAGGCGACGAACGATCCGCGTATAGTACCTTCGCCCCAACGCCTTTCTGATGCGCCTTTCAAAGTAGGCATCATAGGATGGAGCAAAAAACTGCTCAATAAGGTAGAAGTCGGAAGGTTCTGCAATAAGAACTGCTTCGCCGCCACCCCCTATGAATTCGATCGAATCTCCTGGAGGGCCGTAGGGTGGATCTAGCCGGCTAAGCATGACTTCAACGGAATTGTTAACTGTCAACTGGAGTTTTTCTGGATCGAACGCCTTGCTCCGAACGCGCAAATACTTTTGATACGACTGCTCTATTGATTCATCTTCGCGAATAAGATTAATTGCCTGCTGCCCCCTAGCATCTAATTCTCCAGGCACTTCGACCTTGATCGCCGCGTCCGCAATCTCACATTTGAAGCCAAATCCGATCAGTCTATCCCGCATCACTTCTAGAAAGGTCGCCATTCAAATCCTCAAAGATGCTATCGAAAATAATTAAAGAGATGCACAGCCAAACTTGCCCCGTTATTGGGCGGAATATCGAAGTAGAGCAGTAGTAGTCCGACGCTATTCTCGGCATCGGTAACCCGGAAGGTTCTCCCACCCACCTTCGATGCGACGGAAAATCATGCCATTGATGCACCGCAGCCCATTCCGTTGTCCTCGAGCCGCCGCGTCAGCTTGCTCGCGACGCGCCTTGATTTCGGCAAGGACGGCGACTGTCGGCCCTGTTTCAGTCTCGGGCCGTACTGACAACTCCTGCACCTGTCGCTCGGCTGCACCGTGATTGCTCAGAAATCGCTCATTCCACGCGCTGTTAGTGCGGTCCAGCATCAGGAAGCCAATCGTTGCAAGGCTCAACAGCGTAAGAATCCCAGCACTCAGCCATGGATAGTTCCAGCGACTGCGCTGGATGGGTGGAAGATAAACCGGTCGTTCGCGCTCCATGCGTCCCCCAAGGTGTCCTGCGTGCATTGTAGCCGGGGTGTAGGGGCGGCGCCCCTACGGAGGCGCCTTACACGCGCTGGCGGGGCCTCGGCCCACGACTCATGTAGACAACATTGGACGCCCCGGCGTCGGAACCCGGGTCACCCACGACGAACCGCCGTTCTCGGCGAATTCTAAGGGCTTCGGCTAGGTAGATGACGCTAGATTTCGCCGTGGCGGAAGCTCTTCGGGAGGCTGAGGCCCGAGGAGCCGCATTGGCCATCATCAGTCGCCATTCCCGTGCGATGTTGCAGGTCAGGGACCACCAGGCCATGTCGCATGGCTCCAGCTGATGACCTTCGGGAGTAAACATGTGTCCCACCTTGGAATCCAAAACCGACCCAAGGGCCGGTCAGGTCGATGCGATCATGGGGATCGATCTTGCTCATGCTGCAATCTCATCCTTGTCGGGGGAGCTAACAGGAAGGCAAGAGCCAAGCCACAGTTGGAGCCATTGCCAGGCGGAACCGACGAAAGCAGCTCCACGCCGAACGGCTCGGCAGACACGCAACATTTCGCATAATGTATATTATGTTCAGATCATCTTGGGGTGGCTGGCACGTCTCTTGCCGCTGCCCCGGCACCTACTCTGGCATGGAGCCTGATCGTGCGTGATCGGAAACTGACCGGCCCTTGGGCCGGTTTTTCGTTTAAGGGTGGCCGACTGGTCACACCCGAGGGCCGCGAGCTGGAACCACAAGATCTGGCCTGGCTGTCGCTCACCGCTGCGCAAGCGCAGGAATGGCGTCGAATGATGGAGAGCGGCCGCGCGATCGGCAAGCCCCGAAAACCCTTGTCCTTCAACGCTGCCAGCGTGGTGAGCCTCTCCGATGCCTTGGCACAGCGCCAGAAAAAGCGGTCACCGGTGGCGATGGCTGGGCCCGACGCCGAACCACCAGCGGCAGTCCTGCCGGTACCGGGGCCGAAACGCCGCCAGCGCGTGTGAGGCGCTTCCGTAGGGGCGCTGCCCCTACACCCCGGCTACAATGCGCGCAGGACGCCTTGGGGGCCGTATGGAACGCGAACGACACGAACCGACCTTCGGAAAGCCAGACCTGCACGACGTGCATTTTCGCAGCGACCGCTCGCGACCGATCCGGCGAACCGAGCCGACATCACCGTGGATTTATATGGGCGTTGGCGCTGCCCTGCTAATCGCGATCGCGATGGGCCTTATCGAGTGGAATGCCCGCCGACAGGCCGCCGCTATGACGCGCGAACTAACGCGTCCGATGACTGCCAAGGAAGAGGCGCAATTCAAGGCAGACATGCAGAAGTTTGATCAAGAGTTTAGGGAGGCCTTGCAGCAAGCAGCGCCGCAACCGCGCGTGATCACCCTGCCCGCCGCAGATCCCGCTCCGCAGCCGCTTAAACCTGGTGAACGCTGCATTCAGGGGCGCAGATTCGAGCGCATTGAGGGTGGATGGCGAGATCGTCCCAACGACCCATGCTGACGGAGAGTTAGGGCCGCTCGCGCTTGTGCTGACGGTCGAACGCCCGGTCCATCCATCGGGCAATCCAGTAGTGAATGTCGAGGTATCGGCGCAGGCTCATGGCCGCAGTATAGGCGCCAGCAGCCCCATGCACGCAAGGTGGGCCACGTAGTAAACATAGAAAGCCCACCGGCCACGCGGGACCGGCCACGCCACCCGGGACAGACTCACTGCCACCGGAATCGCCGCCAGCGCCCACAGGTTGCCGTTGAACCAGCAGATCGCGGCGAACGCCGGAACCAACAGCCAGTGCTGGCGCCGATGGAAGGCCAGCCACGCCAGCAACACGAACCCTACCCCGGCCCATTGATAATCCACGACCAACGGCAGCACTCCCGCGGCCATCACGACCACCGCACTTTCGCGCCGCTCAACCGCATAGATCACCAATGCAGACAGCGAGAAGGTAAGCAAGATGTTGAGGGGCAACCAGTAACCGAAAGCCACCGCGTGCACCGGCTGCGCGATGACACCCCACAGCGCGAGCCTGCGGACAGACTTACCCACATCCGCACCGGGCTGTGCGAGGTTGTAGGCCATCACCAATGCGAACAGCGGAAAGGCCACCCGCCCCGCTTCGCTGATACCTGGCACATACCCACCGTAAATGACCTTGGCGACGTGATCCCCGGTCATGAGGATCACGGCTAGCCACTTCAACAACTCGCGTGCGCTGCTGGTCACAGCTTGTTCGGCCCCGGCGCCGTGGTCATGTAGGAATCAGATCGATAGGACGGCGACTCTGGAAACGTGCCCATGGAACGTTCAACGTGCTGGGCAACACCCCCGACACGTCCCGTTGCTGCAACCGACCGAGATCGATCGAGATCCTCAACACGCTGAGTGCTGCGCTCTTCTAAACGCTCTCGATAGGGGTTATAGACCGGGCCGTTCCGAGCCAGCGTGCGGCATTCCGGCTGACTCAACTCATATGCGGTGCCCTGCTCCGTCAGACACCGGCAGCTGGCCTCCTGCCGCACGCCCTGCGCATCCAGCCCTTCCAGCGACGACATACACACCAACTGCGGATCCGAACGCGCTTGCCGCTCATCAAAGACCGGCGCTGTCCAGGGCATGGTGCTGATGCGCGGCAAGTGATCCTTGGCATATGCAGCGGCAGTCGGCCAACGCGGCGCATCTTCCTTGGCTCCCGCTGGACGGAAGGGCGAAGGGGCCGCATCGGCTGACGCCGATTGCGTCCCCTCTTTCCCCTCGCCACCGGCGAAGCTGGAGGGACGAAGTGACGTGTATGCCAGATAGGCGAAAACGATGGCAGCAACCGCCAGCACCGGCAACAACATCACCTTGAAGGGAATGCGGGCCTTGATCGTGTGTACCTCAGCAGACTTGTACTGACCGAAGACCTGCGAGGGCAGCAACCGGGTCGTGCGCTGCGCCATGTCGCGCTTCGCCAGCGATTTGATTTCTTCGTTCAACTCACCCCAGCGGTAGACGTCGAGCATCTTTGTGCCGAAGCGACGGACCACGTGCGCGTGTGATCCGATCAGGCCGCGCACAAACGGATACAGCTGGTTCGGCTGCTGCGTGGTCCATACGAAGTCCAGCCCACGATGGCGATGCTCAGCCAGCTCGAGAACATGGCGCGGCGTCTGCTGGCGCGTCGCGTCATGAAGGTGCCCGAACCACTTCCACGCCTCATCGACAAAGATCAGCGACCCATCTGGGACGATGTAGTTCCCCTCTGCGTCCTTGTTATTCCAGTGGCGCGGATCATCCAGAACAGTCGCAAGGCCGGGGTCAAGTCCATCGATCCCAGCAGCGAATATAGGCCGGCTAGCCGCCTTTGCTTCGGCGACAAGGCGCTCCATCATCAGCGCCGTTTTTCCATTTCCCGGCTGACCGGTGAACAGTTCGATAGGCATGTCAGGTCCGCTTCGTCAGGAACGTTTTTGCGGCACCCACAGCGAACTTCGCGGTCGCCGCCGAGGCGATCATGGTGCAGGCCACGTCGAACTTCATGAGTCCCGCGTAAGCAACGACCAACGCGCCGAACTCACCGCCGGGCGCACCCGCGCGCATCGCCTGTTCCATTTGATCAATCCAAGGCTGAACCAAGAATTCGTTGGTTGCCCAGGACAACCCCAGCCAGACCATGGCCTCTGCAACCCATGGGCCCCACTTAGAACGGAACAGCGCGGCGAGCGCCGTCAGCAGCGTGCTAATCAGCATTGGCATGATCAAGCGTCCCTAGATGCGATGATGCGAAGCGAAGCTAGGGCGGCGAGCCCCATCACGAAGTAGCCACCGAGAATCAACCAGTTGCAGAGCGGCGCTGTGTTGATCTGGATGACATTTCCGAACACTTCAAAGCTCGGCGGCTGCGGACAGGCCCGCCCCCAGCCGTATCCGCCCGTGTCAGGCTTCACCGGCGTGCCGCTACGCGGCGCCCATACATCAGAGCTAGGCCGATCCGGTGCCGTTGTGACTGCGCCGCCGGTGCCGGTCAGGGCGTCACGAATCGCCTTGACATCAGCGTTATCGCCGCCTCCATTGCCACTGCCCTGCGCCATCTTTTCCAGCGCACAGGCCGACCGCCACTGCATTAGAAGGCCGGCGTACTCCATCGCGTCGCACTTCTCCCCCGTGCAGATCGGCATGGATGCACAATTGCCGCCCGCGATGTTCCGGTTCTTGCGCGTGTTGCAGTCGATGCGCCATTGAATACGCGCCTGACCGCACATGATCGGCGACCCGCTACACGAAGGCGGCGCGCTACAATCGTCGCCACCGCTGAAAGACTCTTCGTTCACTGGATCGGGATTGCCGTCGTTGTCGGCGTCCTTCTTGCAGGTCCCGTCCTGGCCGCGCACCTCACCCTTTGCGCACTGTCCGTCGCCGGGAAGGCACTTGCCATCAGGTGAACGAACCTGACCCGCAGGGCACTCGTTCTCTTTCTTCTTGCAGGTGCCATCCTGCTGCTGCGTCATTCCTTCCGGGCAGGGCTCAGGCGCGCACTGACCAAGAGAGTTTGGTTTTGCACCGTTGGGACACTTTCCATCGTTAGTCGGCTCGCAAACCCTAAGCAATGCGTTCCAAAAGTAGCCGGATCCCATTGCATTACAGTTTGACTCTTCATTCGCAGGACAGATGCTGCCGGTTGCGGTCCACGTCTTGCTGCCATCGCCGTTGCTATACCACGCACCATCGCATCCGTTGCGGCAACCGATGCTCCCGTTCTTCGCGGCCCCACTGCTAGCCCAAGGGCCAGTACCTGTGTACTCAGGCTCCGAAGAACACTTGTTCACCCAGTACCAGTTGCCCTCATTAAAGGGGCCTTGTTCGACACCGGTGCTGGCCTGAATCTGCCAGTAATTCATCTCGGTGTATCCCGCATTAGGCCCACCAACGTGAACACATTGCTTGCGGCTGTTACTACGGAATCCTGTCTTAATCGGCGGGACGAATGCCTGGCACTGCGCATCGGCTTCACCTACAGAACATTGAGCTGCCTCGCTGCGGCAATTCTTGGTCTGAGCATGAGCCTCGCCCAGCCCGAGCCAGCCAAGAATCAATGCTATCAGCACATAGGCGATACGCCTGGCAATCGCGGAGGCGAACACGCGTGCAAGCCAGTGCATCAGTTGAAGTCCACAAAAATGATCGCGCAGGCCACCAGCCATGCGCACAGCCAGATCCACCCTTCCATCCCAAGCCCCCTGCCCTGTCCAGGGCGTTAGAAGACCGGGGGGAGGGAGTCGGCCCTGCCCCCCGGTTGCCGTTACATCGCGCGGCGCACCCACTTGTAGACCTTGATGCCGACCAGCACCAACAGCACAGCAGCGCCGATCTGGCCGACCGGGCCGAGCGCGCCATTGATGGACGTGACCACGGGGCCCACGTCCACGCCACCACCGCCCGACGCGAACGCCGGAGCCGAAACCAGCGCGGCGGTGCCGACAGCCGCCAGCGCGGCACCCTTGCCCTTCAGGGCCTTCAACATCTTCTGCATGTGTCCTCCTAGGACTGTTCGATTTTTTTGCGAATGAGCCGGAACACGTACGCAACAGCCCACAGGAGCGCGATCTTCGCGCCGATGGCCTGTGCATCCTCAATCGGCAGTTCCGGCAGCAGTGCCGGCTGAGGAATCCAGATCACAGCCGTGCAGGTCCCCGTAGCCGTGTCCAAGTCGGCTTCGCGGCAAGCAGGGATCAGCACGGCCATGGCTTACGGCTTCGCCGGAACAGCTGCGGCCTTCGCCTGCAGCGGTACGAGGTCGACGTAACGCTTCAGCACCAGATCGCCGTACTGGCTCAGTGCGAAGGACTGCGGGTCAATGTCGTACTCACCCGGGGTGTACGGCGGGCGCGAGCCGAGGCCGACACGGAACGGCAGCTCGAAGCCGTTGCCCAGGTCGAGGCCAACGGTCTGCGAGCGATTGATGGTGTTGGTCTTGCTGTTGTGCCGTTCTTCGACGGCAGCGGACTTCACGCGGCAGATAGGCATAGTTCTTCCCTCACATAGCGATGGAGTGGTTCACCCTTGGCAATACCGCGAAACCGTCCGGGGTGACCGTCACGGAGGATGCGGCTCTCTGCGAAGTCGGCCCATGAATCGCCGAGCGCTCCGCGAAGGACGTTGAGGAATGGCCCTACCTGTCGATGCGCCCACTCAATACCGGCTTCGACAGAGGTTTCCACTTGCTTTTGCAGCGTGCGCAGTCGCGTGCACACGCCCGTAATAAGGTTCTGCAACGCGCTGTACGAACCGCGCAGGTATGCGCCGGGGTTCAGCAGCACATCCAACGGGATTTCCATGTGCTTGCCGTACAGGCGCACTTCTGCCCGTACCCAGCGAGACGACGACAGGCCTTCGGCCTTGCCCTTTTCGTATACGCACAGTTCCTTGTGGCCTTTGCCGCCCACGTACAGCGTGCAGCCGGTGTTGTGGCCTTCATCGGAAATGAAGCGGTGACGTGGTGGGCATCCGCCTTCGGTGAAGCCACCCTGAGCAGCAACCTCGCGGAGCGCATGCACGTCCAGGCGTTCGCCTTCATAGTCGTCGTGCGCGCAGTCAACGCGGGTGATCTTCCCATCAAGCATGGACAGCTGCTTGTAGATGCGGGCGCGGTCACGAATCCACTTGCAGCCCATGCCGGTGAGGCTGATGCACACGGTGTTCTTCTTGCCGCCAATGCCCACCCGGCCAACGACTTCGTTTTCGCGATCGATCAACACCGCCGACTGCTCGTAGAAGTTCCAGCTCTTCTCACGAATCGCACCGGCAACCACTTCGCCACGGAAGCCGAAAATGCGGAACAGCAAGAGGTCCAGCTTCTTGCAGTTGACTTCTTCAAGGGCGGAGAGCGGGACCACAAAGGTCAGGTAGTCGATGATTGCGTCTTCCTGACCCTTTTGGCCCGTGTTACTCCCCGGGCCAATCTCCGCCGCCGCCCGCTGTCCCTTTTGACCGGGCGAAAGCGGGGAAAAGCCCCCTGCCCCGCCCTCTACAGCCATCCTGAAACGAGCGCGATCAACGGCCATTGCGCCCCCCTTTGCCGCGCAGGACGAACACCAGCGACCAATAGAAGCCGGTAAGAAGCACGCCGCCCAGCACGAGAACAACAAGCGGATCACGCATGAACTCAGCGAACATGGGCGGCCTCTCGTTGCTCGGCAAAATGGGCAGCGGCCAGCAGATCGCCGCGCTTGGTGGCAGCGATTTCGGCCTGATAGAGCGTTTCCTGATCCGGGGTCCAGCCGGTTGCGGCCAGTTCGGCGCGTGCCTGGGCTACGAAGGCGGCTTCGCGTGCGCTGCGACGGGCAGACTCCCCACGCCGGTCGAGGCACCACGAAACCAGTTTTGCGCTGCCAATCGAAACGGCCACGATGGCCGCCAGCAGCACGAAGGCAATGAACGGATCGATCATCCCTCTTCCCCTGCCCCAAGCCCCCAAGGGAACCCGCCAGCGGCCTTGGGGTGCCGGTGGCGGGCGTCAGATACGCATCTGACGCGGAGGATGTAAGCTGATTGCCTGACAACTTGTCAAACGAGTATCTGACATGACCGCTATTGCCGAACTGCTGGATCAGGCGCGTGAGCGCTGCAATTTCAATTCAGACAATGAGTTAGCAACGGCTGTGGGCCTGAAACGGCAGACGATCCACCAGTGGCGGCACAGCCTTGCGCCCATCTCAGATGAGCGAATTGCGCAAATCTGCGCGATGGCGAAGCTCGATGGTCCCCACTGGACGGCTCAGATCCACGCCGAACGGGCGCAATCCCCTGCCGAACGCGCCATGTGGAAATCGATGTTGGACAGGTTGAGCGCGGTCGCCGCCGTGTTGGCGCTGGTAGTGTTCGCAGCACCAGGCGCCGCCCGCGCTAAAGCCATTGATTCACAAGGCTTTTCCGGCTCCAATCAGCCGCATTCTGTATATTATGTTCAAAGCTCCGGGGACGCTGGCGTACCGTTCGCCTCAATCACCGGCCTTGCTATGCCAAGCCAAGAAGCCAGCCTGCCCCTCGCGGCCTGGCAGCTACGGCTTTCTCCATCGTCCGATCAGGGTCTTGTACATGACCCAAGCGATCCAGCCGCAGACCAAGCCGCCCCCCGCGACAATGATCTCTTCCTCTTCAAAGGCGGCTCCATTCAGTCCTTGATAGGCAACGAAAGCCAACGCTCTCAATGACAGCAAGGCAAACAAAGCTGTAGGCGCCCAAAGCAGGACCTTCATCGTTCTCCCGCCTCCAATTGCATCGGCCGGTCACTTGCCATGACGGGAACGTGATTTCCGTCCGGCGTGACGCGTCACGTTAATGGTCTATGGCAGTCCGCTGCCGCAGGCCCTCCATCTCAACCTGGCGCCCCTTTCTGCACTAGCTCGAAAGCAGCCCCTTCGCCAGAAGCGTGATCCGGGTTGCCGCATTGAGGTCGTACGCACCCAGATCCTTCGGTTCCACCCAGGCATGGGCATCAAACTCTTCGTTGATCGTAACGTCACGGTTCCGTGCCTCGCAGTCGAAGATCAGGTAGATCATGTGAATCTGCTCGCTGGAACCGTCCGGATAGAGCTTGGTGCGGATGTCGTCGCGGAAGGTCCATGGTTGAACGGCACCGATCTGCAGTGCGTGCCCCAGCTCTTCGCGGATCTCCCGACGGAGGCCTTCCTCGATGCGTTCGTCGGGCCCCAGCCCGCCGCCGGACAGTGCCCATTGGCCTGGGAATGCACCACGGTGCAACGGCATGCGGCACAGCAGATAGGCGCCCTGGTTCTGGATCAGCGGGCATACGATGACGCGTTGTCTCACAGGGTCTTCCTTGATGCTGGACAGGTGCTGGAAGGATTGTATGAAACCCGGCGGCATCCCGATGGGTTGCAATTGATTTAGTGTGGCAGGCCACAACGAATCTGAGCGGCGCGCCGGCTTCACATGCTGCCGCCGGTCACTTCGCAATAGTGCGGGGGTCCTCGTTGTTCGAGTGGTTCATGTCCCCTCCTCCTGCGCCCGTACATCACCTGCCCCGGCGACGGCGCATTGCCATCTACATCCTGCTGGGCTTGTATGTTGCCTACCTCCTGGCCGGCAACATCTTCCTCAACACGCCACTGTTCGACCAGGTCACCAACCGCAAGCCACACAAGTTCGTGATGACCACGGGCCCGGCCATCACCCTGCTGCCCGGCCACGTGATCGCCTGGAACGTGCACATGCGCGGCCACGTCAACCACACCGTCTACGTGCTGCATGCCGACCGGGCAAGCGCCAGGCTGGCAGTCCTGCCGCTGTTCCAGCGCGAAGTGCGGGTTCCGCGCCTGCAGGCCACGGGCGTATCGGCCGAGATCAGCCGCGTTGACGAGGCCATTCCGCCGCCCCCGCGCAGCGACCAGGGCTGGACGCTGCGTTTCGATGCCATCCACAGCGACAGCATCCGCAGCGCCCGTTTCGGCAAGTTGCTGATCATCGGCAAGGGCCAGGGCACGGTCGGCTTCATCAAGCAGCTGCGCGGTGGCCCCTCGGAACTGCTCGATTCAACCGTCACGTTCAAGGGTGCGGACACCAGCTTCGATGGCGTGCAGGTGCTGGATGACATGAACCTTGCCGCACGCTTCAGCTATCCGCGTCATTACCGGGACCAGGCGCCGGGGCTCGCCAAACTGAAGATCCTGCATGCCCAGCTGGACGTTGATGCACGCAGCCAGGGACTGCGCATGGATACGGATGTCACAAAGCCGAAGATCTCCAGCGCGCCCGTGCCCGGCCGCCTGCAGCTGGCGCTGCACCTGATCGACGGCCAACTGCAGCCCAGGGACCACGCGCTGTGGCAGGTGCCGCTCTACCTGGGTGACGGCGCCCCCGATCGCGGCGTGCTGGCCCTGCAGCTCAACGTGGCCAACGACCTGCGCCTGCAGGCCCGCCTGCCGCCAAAGCCCGGCTCAGGCAGCGAAGTGGACGCGGACCTGCACATCACAGGCCGTGATATCCCCTTCCAGGACCTCGCTCAGTTGTTGGAGCGCAGTTCCGGCACGGTGCGCGGCGAATGGACGTTCACCTCACTCAACTGGATCCCTGCCCTGTTCGTCCGCAAGCCGTGGCTGCAACTGGACGGCGGCGGCACACTGAAGGCCGACCTGCGGCTGCGCAACGGCGAGCTGAGCGAAGGCAGCACGGTGGACATTCCCTCTGCCGAAGCAGTTGCCGAGGTCGCCGGCGTCCGGCTTGCCGGTGCCGCCAGCGCGCACGGGGAACTGAAGTCAGGCGCTCCAAATCTGGCCCTGCTTGCCGTCCGCCTGCCCCGCTTCACCGCGCGTCCCACCGATGCCAAGGACGTTCGGCTGTTCGATGGTCGTGATCTGGCGCTGGATCTGACCGGCGACGGTCGCCTGCAGGAGCTGCGCAAGGGCGTGCGCGCGCACCTGAGCTTCAGCGAAGCCACCATTCCAGATCTGTCGGCCTACAACCGTTATCTCGGTTCAAAACAGGTGCGCCTGCTGCGCGGCACCGGCTCACTCAGCGGTGATGCCACCCTCGATACCGATGGCCGCGTTGGCCATGGCACGGCCCGGCTGTTGGGGCGCAACGCCAGTGCCAAGGTGGCGGGGCTGGACATGGGCGGCGACGTCGACGTGAACGCAACGCTGCGCCGGGGCGACTTCAACCAGCGTCATTTCGACCTGTCCGGCACCACGGTCGAGCTACGCAACGTGCAGGTGGCGGGTACGGAGCGCGCAACCGCCTGGAAAGGCCGCGCGGCCTTCAAACGCGGCCGTATCGATGCGCAGTCGCCATTCCAGGTGGACGCCACCACGGATCTGGATCTCAGCGATGCCCGTCCGTTGCTCGCGCTGTTCGCAGAGCGCACCGACTACCCACGCTGGACGCTGTCCCTCCTCGATTCCGGCCAGGTGCAGGCACAGGCGACGCTGCGCTGGCGCCCTGGCCATCTGGTCATCGATGGACTGCAGGCCGAGAATGATCGCCTGTCGGTACGCGCGCGGCTGGATCTTCTGGAACAGCGCAAACGCGGCGATCTCTACCTGCGCTGGGGACTGCTGGGTGCGGGCATCGAGCTGGACGGTGACCGGCGCCAATGGCATCTGTCCAAGGCACGTGAGTGGTTTGATCAACAGCCTTCCCTGCTGCCGGCAAGCCAGGGCACGAGCGCCGCCGGCTCTTCAGACTGAGAAGGCCCGCAGCCTGCATCCATTCGCGGCCTCTGTGCGTATACGGGAGCATGCGCATCAGGGAGCTGTACGGTATGAAGCGGAGTTCACAGATTTCAGGTCTTCTGGGATGGGTGACGATCACCTTCGCGGCGGCCGCCCTGGGCGCGTGGGCATCCACATCGGCGGCCACCTTCTACGCCACCCTTGCCCTCCCCGGGTGGGCACCACCGGCCAGCGTCTTTGGCCCGGTGTGGACGCTGCTTTACGCCATGATGGCGATTGCCGCGTGGCTGGCCTGGCGCGAACGTGGCTGGCGTGGGGCACGACCCGCGCTGGTGCTCTATCTGGTGCAGCTGGCCGTCAACGCACTGTGGAGCTGGCTCTTCTTCGGCTGGAGGCTGGGCGCGCTTGCCTTCGCCGACATTCTTGTATTGATTGTGCTGGTGTGCGCGACGATCGTCACGTTCGCGCGCACCCGCCCGATTGCGGGGGTGCTGCTGCTCCCTTACCTGGCCTGGATTTCGTTCGCCTCGGCGCTCAACTTTGCGGTATGGCGAGCCAATCCCGGACTGCTGTGACAAGGTCGCCTGCCGCTCACGCCTGGGCAATGGCCTGCGGGCGCCAGGTCCGCAGCAGGGCCGGCTTGAATGCCTGCTGGCCGCAGCCGGTGGGGCACCGCACCACCCGTGCCGCAGTATGGCTGACCAGGCCCCGCCCTTCTTCCGCCTTGAAGATCGTCTCGCAGGACAGGCAACGGGCAACCAGCGAGTACAGGTGCAGCAGCCGGCCACTGGCGGGATCCTGCAGCGCATCTACATCCAGCAGTTCGAACTGGCAGCTGTCAGCCAGCATGCGGTACGGGGACAGGGGCGCGGGCTGCAGGTTCACGGGGCGGTCGCTCAGGGAAGTGGATCCACTCTAGGCAATGACCTGTCGAGCTGATGTGCAGCGGAGATGTATTCTTCGCGAAAACTGCAAGTGCTCGACCTCGTCCCCACATGAAGAATTCAGCTTGGACAGAAGCACGCTTCACACGCATACACTGGTAGGCGAATGCATGATTTTGCTTCACCATTGAGGGGTACCGGATGTACCACTGGGCCTTTCCAGCCATCCACGAATGATGAGTCCCGCCCTTGATGCCTTCTGCTGAGTCCGCGCACGACACTGCCTTGTCCAGTTGCGCGCGCGAACCGATCCACACCCCCGGCGCGATCCAGCCCTATGGTGTGCTCCTGGTCGTTGAACCGCAGTCCCTGCAGGTGCGCGAGCGCGCCATCAGCCATCCCGGCCTGCTGCAGCAGTTCGGCGAACCGTTGACGCAGCATGTCAGCGAGGTGTTTGGCGGCGTGCTGGCGCCGTTCCAGGGCCTGTTCCAGCAGGCCGTGATCGGCAGCAGTGCACATGTCGGTGCCGTGCATCTGGATGGCCACGGCCGGCATCAGTTGCTGGTGCACCGTTCCGCCAACGATCTGCTGGTCGAACTGGAAGCACCGGTTCCCGGCCAACCGGGCTCACTGGAGGAACTGTATCCGGCCATCCGCGAGCTGATGACCGGCATTGAATCGGCGGCGACCGTGGAAGACCTGTGCAGGCTTGCGGCCGCGCACATGCGGCGGCTCACCGGCTTTGACCGCACCCTGGTCTATCAGTTCGATGCCGGCTGGAACGGCATCGTGGTGGCCGAGGATGGCAACGGCCTGTTGCCGTCCTACCTGGACCTGCGCTTCCCTGAGTCGGACATTCCCGCGCAGGCCCGCGAACTGTATCGGCGCAACCGGGTCCGCCTGATTGCGGACAACAACTACACCCCTGCCCCGCTGATGCGGGCCGAGGACCATCGCGACGCGCCGCCCACCGACCTGAGCCTGGCCGTGCTGCGCAGCGTCTCGCCGGTACACCTGCACTACATGCGCAACATGGGAACCGGTGCGTCGATGTCTGTATCGTTGGTGCATGAAGGCCGGCTGTGGGGCCTGGTGTCCTGTCACACCGTGCAGCCGCGCCGCCTGCCCTACCACGTGCGCACTGCCTGCGAGTTCATGGGCCAGATCCTGTCGCTGCAGATTGCGTTGAAGGAGCGTGCGCGTGCGATCGAAGAGCGCGTGGCCCGGCGTTCTGTGCTGGTCAAGCTGCTGGCACGCATGGCCGGTGATGAGGACTTCATGGCCGCGCTGCGCGACGACGAGGCCAGCCTGCTGTCGCTGACTGGCGCGGCCGGCGCGGTGATCGTGCACAAGGGCGATTGCCTGCGTGTCGGCCAGTGCCCTTCTGCCAGCGACGTGCTGGCCCTGGCGAATTGGCTGGCCACGCAGCAGGCCGGCCAGGAAACCTACTGCACCGATCACCTGGCAGCCGAATGGTCACCTGCCGCGCACCTGGCCGACGTAGCCAGCGGCGTGCTGGCGGTGTCCATTTCGCAGTTGCATGACAGTTACCTGATGTGGTTCCGGCCGGAAGTGGTGCGCACCGTGCGCTGGGGTGGCGATCCCCGCAAGGAAGCAGCACCGGGCGTGGCGCTGTCTCCGCGCAACTCGTTCGAGGCCTGGAAGGAGACCGTGCAGCAGCGCAGCCTGCCGTGGAGCGATGCTGACTGCGACGCGGCACACGAGATGCGCACGGCCATCGTCGATATCGTGTTGCGCAAGGCCGAGGAAATGGCCGAACTGAACGAGCAGCTGCTCCGCAGCAACAAGGAACTGGAAGCCTTCTCCTACTCGGTCAGCCACGACCTGCGCGCTCCGTTCCGTCACATTGTCGGTTATTCCGAACTGCTGGGCAGCTCGGCGGGCGAGCGCCTGAACGATACCGAGCGCCGCTTCCTGGACACGATCGTGGAATCGGCCAAGTCCGCCGGAACACTGGTGGATGACCTGCTCAGCTTCTCGCAGATGGGGCGCTCCACCCTGGGGCGTGTGCGGATGGACATGACCGCGCTGGCCGAGGATGTGCGCCGGAGCCTGGCCCTGGACTACGCCGGCCGCGACGTACAGTGGACGCTCGCACCGCTGCCGGAGGTCGAAGCCGATCCGACGATGCTGCGCCTGGTCTGGCAGAACCTGCTGGCCAACGCGATCAAGTTCACCCGCGAGCGCGACCAGGCTGTTATCGAGGTCGGTCACGAACGCAGCGACGACGAAGACCACTTCTTCGTGCGCGACAACGGCTGCGGCTTCGACATGCGCTACGTCGACAAGCTGTTCGGCGTGTTCCAACGCCTGCATCACGTCGAAGAGTTCGAAGGCACGGGCATCGGCCTGGCCAATGTACGCCGCATCATCAGCCGCCATGGCGGCCGTACCTGGGCCGAGGGCGAGCCCGGCAAGGGCGCCACCATTCACTTCACCCTACCCCGTTCCACAGGAGATCACCCATGAGGGACCTGCGGCCGATCCTCCTGGTTGAGGACAGCCCCAAGGATGCAGAGCTGACTCTGGCCGCATTGTCGCGCTGCCAGTTGCTGAACGATGTCATCCATGTACGCGACGGCGCCGAAGCGCTGGACTACCTGCGCTGCGAAGGCAAGTTTGCCGGCGCCATGCACGGCGGCCCGGTGGTGGTGCTGCTGGACCTGAAGCTGCCCAAGGTCAACGGCCTGGAGGTGCTGGAACAGGTGCGTAGCGACCCGGATCTGAGCAGCACGCCGGTGGTGATGCTGACCTCTTCGCGTGAAGAGCAGGACCTGGTTCGCAGTTACGAACTGGGCGTCAACGCATTCGTGGTCAAGCCGGTCGACTTCAAGGAGTTCTTCGACGCCATCCAGGGGCTGGGCATGTTCTGGGGCATCACCAACCAGCCGCCGCCGCATCGGCCCAACGGCTCGGGGCAGCACAATGCGTGATGGATCGCGCCGCAGCGAGCGCCTGCGCATCCTCATGCTGGAGGACAGCGCGCTTGATGCGGAGCTGATCAGCGCACAGTTGCAGCGCGCCGGCCTCGACTTCGAGGCCGAGCGCCTGTGGACCCGCAATGCGTTCATCGAGGCCATCGACAACCGTGCGTTTGACGTGATCCTCGCCGATCATGTCCTGCCAGGCTTCGATGGTGACGCAGCACTTGCCTTGGCACGCGAACGCGTGCCGCAGACGCCTTTCATCTTTGTTTCCGGCACGCTGACCGAGGAACTGGCGGTACAGGCACTCACGCGCGGTGCGCGCGACTACGTGGTGAAGCAACGCCTGCAACGCTTGCCCGATGCGATCCGCCGCGCCCGCCAGGAGGCGCGCGAGCGTACCCAGCTGGCCAATGCGCAGGCCGCGCTGAACGAAAGCCAGGCCCAGCTGCAGCAGGTAACCGATGCCGTCCCGGCGCTGATCGCCCAGTTGGACAAGGACCATCGCTACCGGTTTGCCAACAAGGCGTTTCTGGACTGGCACGGATTCAGCCTTGCAGAACTGTTGGGGCGCGCGGCACGGGATGTCAGCGGGACTTCTGCCTTCGAGCACGCCCTGCCCAGCCTGGAGCGGGTATTGCGGGGCGAACGCACCAGCTTCCAGGTCGAACTGATCCACCGCAGCGGCGAATCACGGTTCGTGCAGATGGACTGCGTGCCTGAGCAAGCCACCGATGGCAGCGTGGTCGGCTACATCTGCATGGGCAGCGATGTTTCACTGTTGAAGAAGGCCGAACTGGCGCTGCGCGAGGACAACCAGGTACTCGAACGACAGGTGCAGGCGCGCACCACCGAACTGAGGGCCAGCAAGCGGCGCCTGCAGGCGATCTTCGAATCCAGCTTCCAGCATCAGGTGCTGCTGGATCTGTCCGGACGCGTGGTTGATGCCAATGACGCGTCACTGGCCGCGGTGCTGGCAGACAAGGGGGACGTCATTGGCCAGCGCTTTGGCGAATCGATCTGGTTCGGCACAACCGATGGCATCGGCGCGCTGATCGACCGGGCCGTCGCCGCAGCCGTACAGGGCCGGAGTTCGTTGCATGCACTGGAGCTGGAGCTCCCGACCGGCCGGCGCAGCTTCGATTTCTCGTTCCGTCCGCTGCTGGATACCGAAGGCGTGGTCACAGCCGTGGTTTCCGAGGCGGTGGAAACCACCGCGCGGCTGCAGGCTGAACATGCGCTGCGCCAGTCACAGAAGATCGAGGCGGTCGGCCAGCTCACCGGCGGCATCGCGCATGATTTCAACAACATCCTTACGGTCATTTCCGGCAACGTTGAGCACGCCATGCTGCTCAACGAGCGCGCAGGCGAACCCGGTGCGATGGTCAGCCGTGCGCTGGACAATGCGCTGAAGGGCGTGGGCCGTGCCGCCAGCCTGACCCAGCGCCTGCTGGCCTTTGCCCGACGCCAGCCGCTGCACAGCCAGGCCGCCAACCTCAACGAGCGCCTGCTGGACATGCACGACATGCTGCAGCGTGCGCTGGGTGAGCTGGTGCAGCTGGAGATCCGCAGCGCGCAGGACATCTGGTGCGTGGAGATCGACGTCAGCCAGCTGGAGGCCTCCGTACTGAACCTGGCGGTCAATGCCCGCGATGCGATGCCACATGGCGGCCGGCTGGTGATCGAGGTCGACAACAGCCACCTCGACCACGATTACGCCGCCCTGTTCCCGGATGCAACGCCGGGCGAGTACGTGATGCTGCGGGTGCGCGACAACGGCCACGGCATGGACGCGGCTACCCTGGCGCGCGTGTTCGAACCGTTCTTCACTACCAAGCAGGTCGGCCGCGGCACCGGGCTTGGTCTGTCGATGGTGCATGGCTTCGTCAAGCAGTCCGGCGGCCACGTGCTGATCGATTCGGTGGAAGGCGGCGGCACCAGTATCACCATGATGTTCCCGCGCTCACCGCTGGCCCTGCCCTGCGAAGCACGTGCGCCGCAGGTTGGCCTGGCCGGTTACGCGCCGCGCGAGGAAACCGTCCTGGTGGCCGAGGACAACGACGATGTGCGCGCGCACACGGTTGATTCACTGCGCCTGCTGGGCTACCGCGTACTGGAAGCGCATGACGGACCATCCGCGCTGAGGTTGCTGGAGCGGCCGGACACCAGGGTCGACCTGCTGTTCTCCGACGTGGTGATGCCCGGCATGTCGGGCTGGGAGCTG
Organism: Stenotrophomonas sp. AS012628; assembly: GCF_010608305.1. NCBI lineage: Bacteria > Pseudomonadati > Pseudomonadota > Gammaproteobacteria > Lysobacterales > Lysobacteraceae > Stenotrophomonas > Stenotrophomonas sp. AS012628. The sequence goes on from NZ_VMBJ01000001.1 coordinate 193,657, forward strand.
GTCCGAGAGGTCCGCGAGCGCTGGCCAGAAATTGCCGTGCTTTTCACATCGGGCTATCCACGCGACCACGAAGCGGTGGGCAGTCAGGGGCGGTTCCCAGCGCTGCTGCCGAAGCCGTTTACCCGCAGTGACCTTGCGCAGGCGGTACGCACCGCGCTGGACGCTGCCGCGCACTGAGCTCACGCGGCCGGATCACGCATGCCTGCCGCGATCCGGTTGATGTCCGCGCACTCCACCGTCGCAGGCGGATGCTCTCTTCCGGCCAGTGCGATCATCGCCTGGCCCACCGCCAGATTGCTGGTGACCAGTGAAGGGACGAGTGCGCCAGCCAGTTTCATCAACGGCGCGCCACCCCAGTACAAGGGCTTGAGCACCGCGTGGCGCGTGCCGGTTCCCGATACCGGCCGCACGCCGCCCGGGCGCAGCATCACGGTACGCACCGGCTGGGCCTGCAATGCGACCTCGGTCTCGCCCTTGATCCTCAACGGCATCAGCCGGCTCCGAGGGTCCGCACCGGCACCGGATACATACAAAAAAAACCCTTCGGGATTCGCAGCCGCCCAGGCACGGGCCACCGCCAATGTCGTGTCCAAGGTCACGCGCCGGTATTCGGCCTCAGTGGTGCCGACCGGTGGTGCGCCGGCGCAATAGAAGCAGGCATCGAACCCGGCCAGTTCTTCCAACCGCCCCTGGATACGCAGGAAGTCCGGAACGATCAGTTCGCTGCCGGCACCGCTCAGACTTCCCGGGTGGCGGACCAGCGCTGTCAGGCCGGACACATGTGGTGAGCGTTGGCAAGCCAACGCCACACCCTGCCCGACCAGGCCTGCGGCACCGGTCAACAGAATCCGTAATGCGCCCGTCCCGGCCATCGTCGCCCCCGCTAGAGTTTCACGAAACGCTGGATCTTCCGCGCCAGCCAGCCACTGAACACCAACGGCGCATCCAAGGCGGACACGCAGATGCAGGGAACCCCGGGCGCAGTCACCGGCTGATGCTCCACGTCTTCATCCAGATCCGCCACGTCGCCGGGCGCGAACAGCCCCAGCGCATCGTTGTACGAGCCCCGCAGGATCTGGGTCAGCTCGCTGCGGCCGTGGCTGTGCATCGGCAGGCACTTGCCAGGGGCGATCTTCAGCATGATCAGCGAAGGCATCTGCTCTGCACGGATGCAGTGCACACCCGGCGCCATCCAGCGCCAGCGCAGGCCACTGAGCGACGCACCGAAATACGGGTGAAGCGAAGCAGGAAGATGGTCCGGATCGGCCTCGGGCCGCTCCTTCGGCACGGGGCGTGCGACCCCAGCCATGGCCATCGGCGCTTCCGCGGCCAGTTGCATCAGCATCGCCTCACGCAGCTGTTCGCGTCGCGTGTCGGCTGCGGGTGGCTGGGTCTGCTCCAGCAGCACCGAGCCGATCGCCTCTGCGTCGCGCAGGCGGTGACGGCAATGCGGGCACTGCTCCAGATGAGCACCGGCCACGATGCTCAATGGCGCCGGCAGCGCGCCGGCGGCATAGCTCATCAGGGTGGATTCGTGCAAGTGGTGATGCGGGTTCACGACGCACCTCCCACTTTGGCCTGTAGTTGCAGAAACGCGCGGCGCAGGTGTGATTTGACCGTCCCCAGCGGCATGCCCAGCGCCTCTGAGATCTCGCTGTGGCTCTTGGCCTCGAAATAGGACATCCGCACCAGCCGCGCCTGCACCGCGGGCAACTCGTTGATGCGCTGGCGCAGCCGTGCCTGGTCTGCGAACTGCTCGGCGCTGCTGCGCTCGATCACGTCAAGTGTGGCAGCATCCTCCACCGCTGACTGCACCTGCATCCAGCTTCGCTCGCGACGGATGCGATCGATATGCAGGTTCCGCGCAATCCGGTACAGCCACGTACTCAGCGCGCCCTGGGCCGCATCGTAGTCGGCCGCTCGCAGCCACAGGCGCAGCAGGCATTCCTGCGCCAGTTCCTCGGCAACCGCATCCGGTGCACCCAGGCCGCGCAGGTACACGCACAATCGCGGCATGAAGTAATCGTAGATCCGCATGAAACAGTCGCGGTCGCGCAGCCGCGCCACGCCGTCCATGTCACCGGCCCAGTTCGTCGGCTCGCTGCTCGGCTGCTGGGAACTGGACACGGTGCGTGCGCTATCGAAGTTGAGGAGTGTGCTGGCGGCGTCAGGGTACATCTGGGTTCGCGGCGGGCGGGTGAAGGTCTGTCCTCTGTACGCGCAGGGGCAGCAACTGGATGCAGCCGGCGCTGTGCATCCAACCGGCCGCCGCTGCCGTACGCCCTGAGCCCTCCCTTCCGGATCACGACCCATGCGCACTGCCTGGCTGCTGCTGTGCCTGCCTCACGCCGCGCTGGCGGCACCCTGGCTGCGAAGCGAGGGCGTGGCCACCTCCGCGCAGGGCGGCATCCTCTACCGTGAAGTGCACTGGCGGCGCGAGGCAACGGAGGGCGCCGAGCGCTGGGTGCTGTACCAGTGCCCGGGTGGTCAACCCTTCGCCCGCAAGCATCTGCCCGCCAGCGCCCGGCCGCAGGCACGGGGCTATTCGCTGGAGGACCGCCGCAGCGGCCAGACCGCCGAGGTAGACGCCACTGGCGACTCAGTGTCGATTGCATGGAAGGAGGATGCCGCCAGTGAGCTGCGTCGGCGCCAGCTTGAACTGCCGCCGGATGCGGTGATCGATGCGGGGTTTGATGCCGCGGTCCGCCTGCACTGGCCGGCGCTGCTGCGCGGCGAACGCGTCAGCCTGCCGTTCCTGGTGCCAGGGCGGCAGCGCTACTTCCCGGTGCAGGTGCGGCGGTCGGGCTCCATTCGCTGGCAAGGCATCGACGCCCAGGCGATCGAGGTCAGTCTGGACACCTGGTACGGCGGCATCGTGCCGCGCCTGTCGCTGGTCTATGCCAGCGCCGACCGCCGCCTGCTGGAATTCCGCGGCACCAGCAACCTGCGCGATGCCCGCGGCAGCTACCCGCAGGTGACGGTGCGCTTCAGCTCGCCAGCTGCCGAGCGACCGGCAGGTGACTGGCAACAGGCGTGGGCGCAGCCCCTGGTCGAGCGTTGCACCGTGACGCCCAGGTGAAGCGAAATTTAGTTCGAAGTGGCGCATCCATTGCGCGCCCTGCTGCGTAAAGCAGGACACGACACCCGCCGAGATCCGCCATGGCCTCTGTAGCGCCCCTCCCCCGTCGACGCTGGCGCCTGCTGCGTACGTTGCAGCGGTGGGTGGATACCAGCAACGCCACAGAGACCACCGGCGAACAGCCAGGACGCATCGACTGGATGCGCGCGGTACCCTTTGCACTGATGCACCTGGCCTGCATCGCGGTGATCTGGGTAGGCGTGTCATGGACGGCGGTCGTCATGGCCACGGCGCTTTACGCAGTGCGCATGTTCGCCATCACGGCGTTCTATCACCGCTACTTCTCGCACCGCACCTTCCAGGCATCGCGTCCGGTGCAGTTCGTGTTCGCAGTCATCGGCGCCTCCAGCGTGCAGCGCGGGCCGCTGTGGTGGGCTGCCCATCATCGCCACCACCATCGGCATGCCGACCAGCGGCTGGACCCGCATTCACCGCGCGAAGGCGGCTTCTGGCGCAGCCACATGGGCTGGTTCCTCACCCGCGAGGCCTTCGCCACCGATCTGTCGCGGGTACCTGACCTGGCGCGCTTCCCCGAGCTGCGCTGGCTCGACCGCTTCGATACGGCAGTGCCGGTACTGCTGGCCGCAGCGCTGTACGCGCTGGGAGCTGGACTGGAACGCTGGGCGCCCGACCTGCAGACCAATGGCCCGCAGCTGCTGGTGTGGGGCTTCTTCATTTCCACCATCGTGCTGTTCCATGCCACCGTCACCATCAATTCGCTGGCGCACCGCTTTGGCCGCCGCCGCTTCGAGACCCGCGACGACAGCCGCAACAACCTGTGGCTGGCGCTGCTCACCTTCGGTGAGGGCTGGCACAACAACCATCATTTCTTTCCCGGCACTGTGCGCCAGGGCTTCCGCTGGTGGGAAGTGGACCTGACCTGGTACGGGCTGCGCGCGATGGCGGCGCTGGGCCTGGTCAAAGGGCTCAAGCCCATCCCCGAGTGGGTTCTGGCCAAGGCGAGGTACTGAGATGCGCATCGCGGTCATCGGCTCGGGTATCGCGGGGCTGGCCAGTGCCTGGTGGCTGGATGGCCAGCACGACGTCACGCTGTTCGAGGCCAACGATTACCTCGGCGGGCACACCCATACCCACGACGTGCAGGTGGCGGGCAGAGGCATGGCGGTGGATACCGGTTTCATCGTCTTCAACCCCCAGCACTATCCCTTGCTGACGGCGCTGTTCGACGAGTTGGGCGTGGCCTCGCAACCGACCACGATGAGTTTCTCCATGCACAGTGAGCGCAGCGGTGTGGAGTACAACGCCACCTCGCTGGATGGGCTGTTCTGCCAGCGCCGCAATCTGGTATCGCCGCGCTTCTGGGGCATGCTGGCCGACCTGCGCCGGTTCTATCGCGACGCGCCGTTGCTGCTGGCCGAAGAAGACGGTCCCACGCTCGGCGAGTACCTGCGCAGCCAGCGCTATGGCGAGGCGTTCATCGACGAGCACCTGCTGCCGATGGCCTCGGCGCTGTGGTCCTCGCCGACGGCTACCGTGCAGGCGTTCCCGGCGCGCTACCTGGCCCAGTTCATGGCCAATCACCAGATGCTGCAGATGACCGGGCGGCCAAGCTGGCGGGTGGTCAGCGGGGGATCGACGCGCTACGTGGATGCGCTGCGTCGCCGCTGGCGTGTGCATGAGCGGCTGCAATGCCCGGTCAGCAGGGTCGAACGCATGCCCTGGGGTGCACGCGTGCACAGCAGCGCCGGCGTGGAGGCCTTCGACGAAGTGATCCTGGCCTGCCACAGCGACCAGGCACTGGCGTTGCTTGCCGACGCAGATGCCATCGAGCGTGAGGTCCTCGGCGCCATCCGCTATCAGTCCAACGAGGCGGTGCTGCATACCGATGCGTCATTGCTGCCGCGCAACCGCAAAGCGTGGGCGGCCTGGAACGCGCACGTGCCACAGGATCGCGCGGCGCCCTGCACGGTCAGCTACTGCATGAACCTGCTGCAGGGCCTGCCGGGCGACATCCCCCTGGTAGTGACCCTCAACCGCAGAGAGGCGATCGATCCGGCCAAGGTGCTGCGGACCCTGCATTACGCGCACCCGGTACACGACCACGCTGCAGTGCGCGCACAGCAGCGCTGGGCGGAACTGCAGGGCCGCCGCCACACATGGTTTGCAGGCGCCTATTGGGGCTGGGGCTTCCATGAGGATGGCATCCGCAGTGCCCGCCGCGTGGTCGATGCCCTGCAAGCCTGCGCTCCACATCGGCTGGCATCCGCCTCGGTTGAGGTGGCGGCATGAGTGCCAGCGCACTCTACATCGGGCAGGTGATGCATCGCCGGCATCATCCGCATCCGCATGCGTTCCGTTACCCGGTTGCACAACTGCTGCTCGACCTGGATGAACTGGAGACCGTGTTTGTTGGGCGCTGGCTGTGGTCGGTCAATCGCCGCAATCTGGCCGAATTCCGCCGCAGCGACTACTTCGGCGACCCCGCCCGGCCACTGGCCGATGCGGTGCGCGACCACGCTGCAGGCACGCTCGGCTACCGGCCGACCGGCCCGGTGCGCCTGCTCACCCATCTCCGCTTCGCCGGGCATGTCTTCAACCCGGTCAGCTTCTACTACTGCTACCAGGCCGACGGCCGCACGCTGGACTGCATCGTAGCCGAGATCACCAACACGCCCTGGAAGGAACGACACACCTATGTGCTGCCGGTCGCTACCGCCACGCACGAAGGCAGTTCACTGCGTTGGCAGTTCGACAAGTGCTTCCATGTCTCGCCGTTCATGCCGATGGACTGCCGCTACGACTGGCGGTTCAACCGCCCGGACCAGGACCTGCGCGTGCACATGCAGGTCTGGCGCGACGGCGTGCGCCAGTTCGATGCCACCCAGGCCATGCAGCGACGTGCCCTGGATGGCCGCGGACTGGCCCGGGTTCTGGCCTGCTATCCCCTGATGACCACCCAGGTGGTGGCCGCCATCCACTGGCACGCACTGCGGCTATGGCTGAAGCGCAACCCCGTACACGACCACCCCACCCTTGCCGGGAAACCGCGATGAACTCGATGACACCTTCGGTGGCCCTGCCGCGCCCCGGTGCGCTGGACGCCTTCCTGCGCCGCCGCCTGCTGGCGCAGCTTGCCCCCCTGCGCGACGGCCGCCTATGCGTGCGCGATGCACTCGGCGAAGTCTGGCTGGGCGACGCCCGTGGCGAACTGCATGTCACTGTCACCATCAATGACCCCGCGTTCTATCGCAAGGTTGCTGCCCAAGGCAGTGTGGGCGCAGGTGAAAGCTATATCCAGGGCGAGTGGCACTGCGATGATCTGGTCGCCCTGATACAACTGCTGGTACGCAACCGCGAGCTGCTGGACGGCATGGAGCAGGGCCCGGCCCGTGTGGCTGGCTGGCTGCTGCGCGGATGGAACCGGCTGCACCGCAACAGCCGTGAGGGCAGCCGGCGCAACATCGCCGCCCACTACGACCTGGGCAACGATTTCTTCGCCCTGTTCCTGTCGCCTGACCTGATGTATTCGTCGGCGCTGTTCACCAGCGAATCCGAATCGCTGGAGTCCGCCTCGCGCCGCAAGCTGGACCGCATCTGTCAGCAGCTGCAACTCAAGCCCGGCGATCGCGTAGTGGAAATCGGTACCGGCTGGGGTGGCTTCGCGGAGCACGCGGCGCGGCACTACGGCTGCCATGTCACCACCACCACCATCTCTGCCGAGCAGCATGCGCTGGCCACCGAGCGCGTGCGGGACGCAGGACTGCAGGACCAGGTCACGTTGTTGATGCAGGACTACCGCGACCTGCAGGGCCAGTTCGACAAGCTGGTATCGATCGAGATGATCGAAGCGATCGGCGCCGAATACCTGGACACCTACATGGCCACGCTGCAGCGACTGCTGAAGCCCGATGGTGTTGCCCTGCTGCAGGCCATCACCATCGAGGATCATCGCTACGAGCAGGCCCGGCGCAGCGTCGACTACATCAAGCGCTATGTGTTCCCGGGCAGCTTCATCCCATCGATCAACGCGATCATGGCCGCCAAGACGCGTTCCAGCGACCTGCAGCTGATCGCCCAGCAGGACTTCGGCCATTCCTACGCGCTGACCCTGCGCGCCTGGCGCCAACGCTTCCTTGCGCAGCTGCCTGCCGTGCAGGCGCAGGGGTTCGATGCCCGCTTCTGCCGCCTCTGGGATTTCTACCTGGCCTACTGCGAAGGCGGCTTCCTGGAGCGTTCGATCGGCGTCTCGCATCTGTTGTTGGCGCGCCCGGGCCATCGGCCCGCGGGCGCACCGGGTGAAGGCAACTGAAATGCGCCGGTTCTGGCCCAATCTGCTTGGCAACCAGCTGGTATGGCTGTGCGCGGTAGCCGGCGCGGGCCGCGGCTGGCAGTGGCCTGCGTTGCTGGCCGCGTCGCTCTACATCGGCAGCCAGCTGCTGGCGTCGGCGCATCCGCGACTGGACCTGCGGCTGCTGGTGCTTGCGCTGGCCTGCGCCTGGCTGGTCGATGCCACTGCGGCCGCCAGCGGCACCGTGCGCTACGCCGCTGCCCCGCCGGGGTGGGCGCCACCGCTCTGGATCATGGCCTTGTGGGCGGCATTCGCCATGACCCTGACCACCTCGATGCGCTTCCTTCAGCGACACCCTGCCCTGCCGCCTCTGTTCGGCCTGCTGCTGGCGCCACTGGCCTACCTGTCGGCCGCGCGTGGATTCGATGCGGTGCAGTTCAACAGCCCGATGTGGCATGGCGTCCTGGTGCTGGGCGCAGGCTGGGCCATTGCGCTTTCCCTCTTGTGCCGCGCCGCCCGTGGCGGTCCGCGTTCCACGCCACAACCACCTCTGGTCGGAGCGTCATCATGATCAACCTGCTCTGGGTGCTGCTCTACGCGGTACTGGTGATGAGCTGGGGCTGGGCCTGGCAGCGCCGCCACCACAACATCGGCGTTGTGGACGTACTTTGGGCCAAGGGCGTGGGCGCCGCCGCGCTGCTACTGGCGTTGCTGGGCGAGGGTGCGGTCACGCCACGGGTGGCGCTGGCTGTGCTCGGTGGCCTGTGGGGCGGTCGCCTGGCCCTTCATCTCTGGCACCGGGTCCGGCACGAAGAAGAGGACGGGCGCTATCGCTACCTTCGTGAGCACTGGCAAGGACACCAGGGAAAGATCTTCGGGTTCTTCATGGCACAGGCACTGCTGGTGGTGCTGTTTGCCCTGCCCTTCGTCGCGGTCGCCGCCAATCAAACCGCAGGCACGGCACCCTGGGTGATGGCGGCTGCGCTCGTCTGGCTGCTGAGCGTGGGCGGAGAATCGCTGGCCGACCAGCAGCTGGCCCGGTTCCGCGCCAACCCGGCGAACAAGGGCCGCACCTGCCGTGATGGACTCTGGCGGTATTCCCGCCACCCCAACTACTTCTTCGAGTGGCTGCACTGGTTCACCTACGTGCTGCTGGCCGTCGGCTCCCCGCTGTGGTGGCTGGCCTGGCTCGGCCCCGTGCTGATGTATGTGTTCCTGCGCTATCTCAGCGGCATCCCGTTCACCGAGAAGCAGGCCCTGCGCAGCCGCGGCGACGACTACCAGGCCTATCAGCGCAGCACGCCGATGTTCTTTCCCTGGTTCCCCCGCCCTTCCAAGGAGCATTCCGCATGAACGCGATCCCCTCACTGAATCCTGCCGAAGACGCGGAAACCGGGCTGATCGCCTGGGCCGAACGCGGGCTGGTCCCCGATGCGGCGCTGCGTGCCGGCATCCGCCGCTTGTGCGCGCGACGCCTGCATGAGGAAAGCGAGGGTGGCATCGAAGGCCAGTCGGCGCGCTTCAGCCGGAGCATCGCCGAGCTGGCCGACAGCCCACTCGCATTACACACCGACGCAGCCAACCGACAGCACTATGAAGTGCCAGCAGCCTTTTTCCAGGCCTGCCTGGGCAAGCGACTGAAGTACAGCAGCTGCTACTACCCAACCGGGCGCGAAACGCTGGACCAGGCGGAGGACGCGATGCTGGAACTGTACGGCCAGCGCGCAGGCCTGGCCGATGGCCAGCAGATTCTCGAACTGGGATGCGGCTGGGGCTCACTGACCCTGTGGATGGCAGAACGCTACCCGCAGGCCAGCATCACCGCCGTTTCGAATTCGCACAGCCAACGCCAGCACATCATGGCGCAGTGTGAAGCCAGGGGGCTGCGCAACGTCGAGGTGATCACCCGCGATGTCAACCAGCTTGAGCTGCCCACGGCACGCTTCGAGCGCTGCGTGTCGGTCGAGATGTTCGAACACGTGCGCAACTACGAGCGCCTGCTGGCGCGCATCGCGCAGTGGCTGAAGCCAGACGGTGCGTTGTTCGTGCATATCTTTGCCCATCGCACGCTGATGTACCCGTTCGAAACCGAGGGTGGCGACAACTGGATGGGCCGCCATTTCTTCACCGGCGGACTGATGCCGGCCGCCGATACCCTTCTGCATTTCCAGCGCGACCTGCGGCTGGATCAGCGCTGGTTGCTGGACGGCACCCACTACCAACGCACCGCCGAGCACTGGCTGGCCAATCAGGATGCGGCACGCGACCGGGTGATGCCGATACTGGCGGCGACCTATGGGCCGGCGGCTGCGCGCATCTGGTGGCAACGCTGGCGGATGTTCTGGATGGCATGCGCCGAGCTGTTCGGCTACGACGACGGCCAGCAGTGGCTGGTGGCCCACTACCTGTTCCGGCCCCGCTGAGGTGTGACATGCGAAAGTTTCCACTGCTTCCCCTGATCGCGATCGGCCTGTTCGGTTCCGGCTGCAGCTCCAGCGACACGCGCCCACTGCCGCGTCCGTCATCGGTGGATGTGCCGCGTTTCATGGGTGACTGGTACGTGATCGCGCATATCCCATCGCGCCCTGAACGCGAGGCCTTCGACGCCGTGGAGAGCTATGCCCTGCGCTCCGATGGGCGCATCCAGACCACCTTCACCTATCGCAAGGGCAGTTTTGATGCGCCACAGAAGTCGATGCACCCCATCGGCCGTGTCGAGAAGGAAGGCAATGGCGCGATCTGGGGCATGCAGTTCATCTGGCCGATCCAGGCTGAGTACGTGATCGCCTGGCTCGACGAAGGCTACCGCCAGACCATCGTGGCGCGAAGCAAGCGTGATTACGTCTGGTATATGGCCCGCACCCCGCAGGTGTCGGACAGAGACTACCAGCAGGCAGTCGAGCGGATTGCGGCGATGGGTTACGACACCCGCACGCTGAGGCGGGTGCCGCAGTCGGTGCGATGACACCGCACCCTCGTCCCCGGTGGATCGTCCTGGAGCAACAATCGATCATCAATCATTGCAACGTGGTGCTTTCACCATGCGCCCTTCAGATACGATGCTGGGCAAGCCAGCAGGGTCTGAACGGATACACGATCGATGGACAGCACTCCGGACAATACCATCACAGCCTCCTGGAATGGCTTCGTCGTCCGGCAGATCCTTCCGTGCGATCTCGACCTCATCTGTGCCCACCGTGAAGCGATGTTCCGTGAGAGCGGCCGGAGCGAAGAGGTCCTGCAGCAGATGGCCGCCCCGTTCCGTAGATGGCTGGAGCCGCGCCTGATGTCGGGCGACTACTTCGGCCATGTCCTTTCCGACAATGGACAACCCATCGCAGGCATCGGCCTGATGCTGATCGACTGGCCGCCCCACCCCGCCCATCCAGAGCAGGACTCGCGCGGCTACGTACTCAATGTCTACGTGGACCCCGGCTACCGGCGTCGCGGCATCGCCCGCCAGCTGATGAAGCTGGCCGACCACGCGTTCGCCGGGCGAGGGGTGGCCTACGCGGTGCTGCACGCTACTGCCCAAGGGAAGCCCCTGTATGCCGATCTCGGATGGGCTGCGACCAGCGAAATGGCCCGCGACCTGCGCAGCGGGGGCGACGTGCCCTGAAGGGCCTGACTGTGGCCTGACGATCCACTGCATCAATCGGCAACACTGGATTGATGGGTCTTGCACATCGACCCTTAGGAATAATCGCAAAAATCCAACAAATTCGATGCTCGACGCGACAGCAGCGCCAGAATGATCGCCACGCCCTTCGGGCGCCGATCACCTCCCAGCGCATGAATGGATACCCTGCACCGCGCCGACTGCGGCTGGCACTCCTCGACGATCACGAAGTCGTCCGCCGCGGCACCGTCCTGCACCTGTCCCGCGACAGCCGCTTCGACATCGTCGCCAGCCACACCCGCAGCGATGAGCTCGTTGGCAGCCTGCGCCGGCTGGCAGTGGATGTCGCCATCATCGATCTCACCCTGGCGCCCGGCGACCGCAGCAGTGATGAACTGGTTTCTCTCCTGCGCGAGTGCTTTCCTCATGTCCCCCTGCTCGCCTTCGCCACGCTGACGCCAACCACCCGCATCGACCACCTGCTGACGGCCGGCATCAGCGGCGTGGTCAGCAAGTCCGAGCCCCTGGAGATGCTGTCTGAAGCCATCGTGCGCATATCGCAGGGACTGTGCCGCCTGCCCGCCGATTGCCTGTTCCCGGCCAACCGCGAGGAACTCAGTCGCAACGAACGCGAAGTGCTGGACCTGCTTCTGGCAGGCCTGACCGTCTCCGAAATCGCGCTGCACCGCCACCGCAGCGTCAAGACGGTCAGCACCCAGAAGGTCGCCGCCCTGCGCAAGCTCGGGTTGCGCAATGACGTGGAGATCTATGCACTGCGGCGGCAGCTGGGGGTGCGATGAGGCGCCGCGTTCGTCTCCGTCTGCGCACTTCGTGCACCTTGCTGCTGGCCCTGATCCTGCTGCCCGCAGCCTCCGCGGAGGATGCGCAACTGCAGGAATGGTCCGCCGGCCGCGAAGTGCGGGTCGCCACCGCGCCATCACTGCGCCCGCTACCTGCAGCGCTGGAGGATTCACGCACGCCCCCTACCCTCGCCCATGGTTATGCCGACCTTGTCGCTCAGCATTCCGGCCTGCGCTTCCGCGATCTCACCTACACCAGCACGAGCGCGGCGGTCGCTGCCGTCTGCCGGCACGAGGCTGACCTGGTGCTGGTCATGGGCAATCCTTCGCATCGCCCGCTTCCTTGTCCCGACCTGATGGCATCGGGCGCTTTCCATGGCGGCAGGACGGTGATGGCCTCGCGTAAAGGCGAGCGCCCACCCCGTGACGTCACCGGGGTGAGGACGCAGGTGCTGGCCGTCGTTGACGGTGGCCCCTATGCCGACTGGCTGGCGACCCACCATCCTCAGATCCACCTGCTGCGCCTTCACGACCGCCATGCGGCGCTGGCCGCCGTGGAGAGCGGTATCGCCGATGCGGCCATCGGCCTGGAAGCAACGCTGCAGTCGATGATCCGGAAGCACTTCGCGGGCAACCTGCAACTGCACCCGTTCGACAGCGATTTTTCCACCGATCTGCACCTGTTTGTCCGCCGCGAGGACCAGCAACTGCTGGCGCGCATCGATCAGGCGCTGCGCGCCATCACGCTCGAAGAGCACGCAGGGCTGCTGGAGTTGTGGGCACAGCAGATGCTGCCCGCATCCATCGAGAGCACACTTGACCAGATGCGCCTCCCGCTCCTGCGATGGCTGCTGTGTCTGGCCACGGCACTCATCGGCCTGCCCGTGCTCTGGCAGGCGCTACGTTGGCGAATCGGCCGCACGGAACGCCGCCTGGGGCGCGCGGCGGGGATGATCAGCCATGAGGTGCGGAATTCCGCGCAGACGATTCTGGCTTCGATCGACCTGCTAAGCCAGTCTCACCTGCCCAAGGGGCAGCGCGAACTGCTCGCGGCAGCGCTTGCTGCCGGCCAGTCGCTGCGCAGGCTGCTCGATCGCTCACTGGCGTTCTCGCGCCTTGCCAGCGGCAGCTTCAGGCCGCATCCCGTGCCCTGTGACGTCGGTCAACTCTGTGCCCGTGCACTGGAAGCCATCCGGCCGGAGGCACTACGGAGAGGCCTGTCACTCCAGCTCGATCGCACGCCTGATCCAGCGCCGGTGGTCGCGCTGGATGCCGATGGACTACGCCAGATTGTCGACAACCTGCTGGGCAATGCATTGAAATTCACGGATGTCGGCGGTATCGAAGTGCGCCTGCAACTATCGCCCGCCCTGTCTCCCCGGGAGCTGTTGCTGGATGTGATCGACAGCGGCATCGGCATTGCGCCCGCTCAACTGGCGCTTCTGTTCCGGCCATTCCAGCAGAGCGAGGATGGCCAGAGACGTGGCGGCACCGGGCTGGGCCTGACGATCGCGCGCGAACTGGCCGTTGCCATGGGCGGCAACCTGACCGCACACAGCGTGCATGGGCGCGGCAGCCGCTTCACCCTGCGATTGCCGGTCCGCGCCGTCCACGGCGATCCGCCACCCATCGAGCCGCTGCAGCAGACACCACTGGCCGGCATCGACCTGCTCCTGGTCGAAGATCATGCACTCAGCCGGCACATCGTCGCAGAGCAGCTGCGCCGGCTGGGTGCGGATGTACGCGCGGTTGCCGATGCCGACACCGCATTGGCCGAGCACGCGCTACGACCGCGCGCCACGGTCATGCTGGACATCGGGCTTCGCGACTCGGATGGCTACGCTCTGGCGCAGCAGCTGCGCGCGCAGGCAGAGCCCCCCCTGCGAGTGATTGCCCTGTCCGCCCGCATGGGGCGCCGCCATGCGGCGCGCTGCCGAAGAGCCGGATTCGACGCCATCCTGGTCAAGCCATTGCAGGTTGCGAGCTTGCTGCAGGCACTGGGCCTTCCGCCCCCGGCGCACCGTACTGCGCCCGATGACGCCCCTGGCGTCGAGCCGGATTACGCTGCGGACATTGCCTATGAGCTGGCCAGGATCGAACAGGCCGTGCACGACGTCGATGCTGCGACACTACGCCACCATGCGCACCGCCTGCAGGGCACGCTGCAGATGTGCCGGGCAATGGATCAGGCCGGCATGGCGGCCGCTCTGTGGGAGATGGGGCATGAGGCCGCGCCCGACTGGGTCCAGGCGCGGCGGCTGCTGCAGGGATTGCAGCAGTGGCACGGCTCCCGCAGGGCGGAAGCCGCACCATCGGCCTGATCAGGCCGCCAGGCGCTCGACCTGGCGACGGGTCAGGTCGTTGAAGCGACCCAGCGACATCAGGTGCTGATGGATCAGCGCCAACCAGCCGCTGCGGTGCCACTCGACCACGGTCGCTTCCGGCAGCGCCACGAACTTCTCCACGTCCACCACCAGGAAGCCGTTGAGATTGAACTCGCGGCCATCCGGGGTACGCACGGTGGCATTGCGCTCGACCAGCAGGCCGTTGTCGATCAGGGCCTTGGAGAAGGCCTGGGTCTGTTCATGCTCGCGGGTGTACTGGCCGCAGAACTCCAGCGCCTGCTGCACCATGTCGGTGGCCTTGCCGTCCACGAACAGCGGCTGGCCTTCGTCACCGCCCTTGACCACGCGCGAGCTCTCTTCGTCGATGCCCAGCAGGAAGTCGTTGTCCGCACCGGTGTCGATGAAGATGAAGGGGTGGCGACGCAGATAGGCCGGAATATAGGCCTCGTCTTCCCACAGGCCGTCCTTGATGAACAGGTTCTGGTCGGAAACACCAACGGCGGCCATCGGCACGGCGGTCGGGCCAGCGAACAGGATCGGGAAGTGGTGCAGGGCCAGCGAGAACTCGCCCAGCACCAGCGGAATGGCGTTGTTGCCGGCGGCAAACTCGAGCTTGCCCGGCAGGATGCGCAGATCGGCATGCACATCGGCCTGCAGCGGCACCGGACGGGTGTAGAACAGGGGGGCGCTGCTCGGCGCCGCTTCGGTGGTGGTGTCGCTGGTGGTCGTCATCTTGGGAACCGTTCGATCATGCGCGCCTGCCATCCCGGGCGCGCCAGCGGGAACAACCTGAATCCCGCATTATCAACAAGCTCGATGACAACGGCCACCCCACCGACGGCCTATTTCAGTTGCAGGGGGTAGCGCTGCCAGAGCACGTGGACCAGGAAACCGGCCAGCTCGGTGTCGCGCGCACTGACTGCGGCGCGGATCTTGTCCAGCAGCACCATGTCCGAGCAGGAGCGCACATCGGCGTGGTTGGCCTGCCCTGCCCGGCGCGCGCGGTAGCGCGCGGCCCGCTGCGCATCACTCATGGCGTACCCGAACTTGGGCGGACGACCGCGCTTTCGCGGCAGGGTCAGCTCCAGGGTTCCGGGGTCTTTGTCATCACGCATGAGAGGGGTGCGGGCGGCGGCGAGCAACGGGGGGTGCGCAATTTATCGTGAGGCATCACTTTAATCCAGCCTTTTCTGCAGTTTTGTTGCGATGCAATGCAAAAAATCGCATGCCGAGGGCTCCATCCACGCATGGCGTGGATCTACTGCGGAATCGCCGCGCCTTGTGTGGATACGGAAACCCGCCAACTCCCAGTAGATCCGCGCCATGCGTGGATGCGCGTTCCCGACCACAAAAAAAAGGGAGCCCGCGAACGGGCTCCCCTCACCTTCCTCATGCAGCGCGTACCGGCTCATAGCCGTGCAGGTGCGCCTCGCTGCTCGCCCGCCCCTGGCTGAGCGAACGCAGCGACGTGGTGTAACCCACCAGCTGCGCCAGCGGCGCAAAGCCACTGACCTCGGCGCGACCGTCCTGGTCGTCGATGCGGGCAATGCGACCATGCCGACGGTTGAGGTCGCCCACCACATCACCCACCGACGCCGACGGCGAATGCACCGTCACCGCCATCACCGGTTCCAGCAGCTGCGTGCCACCCTCGGCCAGCGCCGTCTTGATCGCCTCGGCACCCGCACGATGGAACGCCATCTCCGACGAGTCCTTGGCATGGGTCTGGCCATCGACAAGACTGACCTCGATACCGACCACCGGATGACCCTGCGGCCCTTCCGACAGTGCGGCACGCACGCCCTTTTCCACCGCCGCGATGAAGCTGCGCGGCACCACGCCACCGACGATGCGATCGTTGAACACGATCTGGTCGTCCTCACGCGGCGCCACGTCCAGCACCACGTGCGCGAACTGGCCCTGGCCGCCGGTCTGCTTGACCAGCCGCCCGACGACGCCCGTCATCGCACGCATCGGCATCTCCTGGTAGGCAACGCGCGGCGAGCCCACGCCCACGTCCACCTTCCATTCGCTGCGCAGGCGTTCGACCATCACCTCCAGGTGCAGCTCGCCCATGCCCCAGACCAGGGTTTCCGCCGTATCGCGATCGGTTTCGACGCGGAACGACGGATCTTCCTGGGCCAGGCTGGCCAGTCCCTGCGCCATCCGGATCAGGTCAGCCGCACGCGCCGGCTCCAGCCGCCAGGCCAGCACCGGCGCCTGTGCCTGGATGTTCTCCAGGCGCAACGGCAGCGCACGGCTGCTCAGCGTCTCGCCACTGACCGCATCCTTCCAGCCCAGTACCGCGACGATGTCACCGGCCACGGCCTGTTCGATGTCGTGGGTCTGGTCGGCCTGCACGCGAACCAGGCGGCTGACGCGCCGCCCTTGCGGATGCTGCGAACTGGCCACGGCGTCGCCCACCTTCAAGGTGCCCGAGTACAGCCGCACGAAGCTCAGCGCGCCGTGCTGCTGGTGGGTGATCTTGAACAGCAGGCCCGCCAGCGGACCGTCCGGATCCGGCGGCAGCACCACCTCGCCACCTTCGCTCTCGGCGCTCACCGCAGGGCGATCCAGCGGCGACGGCAGGTAATCGACCACGGCGTCCAGCAGCGTTTCGATGCCCTTGTCCTTGAACGCAGCACCGGCCAGCACAGGCACGCCCGCACCTGCCAGCGTCGCCCGACGGATCGCCGCACGCAGCGTCCCGGCATCGATCACGCGACCTTCCAGCCAGGCATCGGCCAGTTGCTCGTCGTGATCAGCCACGGCTTCGACCAGCGCATCGCGCTGTGCCTGCCACTGGTCGCGCACCGCGTCGTCCCACGGGGTCATCGTGGTTGCGGCGCCATCCTGCCACTGCAGCACGCGCTCATCGACCAGATCGACCCAGCCATTGAAGCCGCTTTCGCTGCCCAACGGCACGCCCAGTGCCCACGGCCGCGCCCGCAGCTTGTCCTGCAGTTGCTCCAACACGCGCTCGAACGAAGCGCCAACGCGGTCCATCTTGTTGACGAAAGCGATCAGCGGCACGCGATGGCGGCGCGCCTGGCGCCACACCGTCTCGGACTGCGGCTGCACGCCGTCCACGGCCGAAAACACGGCCACGGCACCGTCGAGCACGCGCAGTGAACGTTCGACTTCGATCGCGAAGTCGATGTGACCGGGGGTGTCGATCAGGGTCAGCCGATGCGGCGGCAGGTCACGCGGTGCCCATTGCGCCTGCACGGCGGCAGCGCCGATGGTGATGCCACGCTCGCGCTCGATCGCCGAAAAGTCGGTGGTCGCATTGCCGTCGTGCACTTCGCCGACGCGGTGGATTTCGCCGCTTTTCCACAGCAGGCGTTCGGTCAGCGTGGTTTTGCCGGCATCGATGTGGGCAATGATGC
The DNA here is from genome assembly GCF_010608305.1 of Stenotrophomonas sp. AS012628. Lineage (NCBI taxonomy): Bacteria > Pseudomonadati > Pseudomonadota > Gammaproteobacteria > Lysobacterales > Lysobacteraceae > Stenotrophomonas > Stenotrophomonas sp. AS012628. Next base: position 211,198 of record NZ_VMBJ01000001.1, read on the forward strand.
CGAGGTTGCGACGGCGGGAAAGGACTTGGGTGTTCATGAGAAAGGTTCCTGCAAAGCCAACTTCGGGGGCCGCGCACCCCGGTTGGCGACAGGGTGCGCGGCTAGCGTTCGGTCTCGGCGATCTGGTGCATGGCACGTTCTCCTTGCGGTACATCGGGTTACGGGAAATGGAACTGCGGAAACGAAAAGAGCGCCCCGGAGGGCGCTCTGTCGAAGGTCCAGCGATGGCCGCTTCAACGGCCTCGTGGGGCTCCAGGCAGACACGCCCGTTCCGCGCTTGCGCGGGTCAGGGTGAAAAACTTCAGGAGCGGCATCCGGTTCATGGGGCGCATTCTAGACCTGCCAATCTGGCGCGCAAGTGAATATTACGCACACAAATGGAACGATGAAGCCGGCGGGCATCGGGGTCGGACCCCTTTGCGACGGCCAAGGGCTCTGACCCCTCCCCTGCCTTAGTTGCAGTTGTGCAGCTTGCGCGCCTCACCCACGGTCGCCGCCTGGTCGTCCCCCATCGAGATCCATCCCTTCAACGACATCGCCAGATCCACCTGCGCCTGGCGCGGGCCACCATGGATCACCACCTCGGTCCAGCTGCCGACCGGCGCCAGCTCCGACAACCGTGCAGCCTGGTCGTCTTCGGTGCTGAACATATCGCCTGGCTCCGCAGGCTTGGCCTTGTTCACGGTCTCGGTCTTGCGCGCCCGGATCCGCAGCGCGCCATCGGCCATGCGTTGGGTGGTGACTTCATGGCGCTCCACCCCGTAGGCCCAGCTGCTCTCCCCCGCGCGACGGGTCTCGCTACCGTCGTCTGCCACCACCACGGAATCACCCGCCGCTTCTGCCACGGCCGCAACCGAACCCATTCCAGACATCAGCGCCTGGTAGGCAATCATCTGCCGCTGTTCGGTGGCCAGCGCAACGTCACCTGCCTTGCCGGCAGGAATCTGAAGGTACACCGCCTCCCTGCACAACATCAGTACCTGCTGGTCGTCCCAGCTGATGAGCACTTCATCACTGGCGAAATAGCGGGTCGCCACCGGAACCACAGGAGCGCTCCCGCCAGCGGAATACCGGCTCTCGATCAGCGAGGCCTGCTCGGCGGCCTTGATCAGGGAAACCGAGGATGCCGACGCAGTGCTGGCGGCGCATACGGAGGCGACCATTGCCGAGAGCAGCACGCCATGTGAAACAGTACGGATCATTGCATCAGTCCATTGAAGAGAACGAACCGCACATGATACGTCGCCTGGCAGAGCGCGTTGATGCTCAGGTCACCACCACCAGCGGCACCCCGCGCCGCGGATGCTCCAGCACCACCACATCCTGCTGGTAGACCCGCTGCAGGTTGTCTTCGGTCAGCACCTGCAATGGCGTGCCATCGGCCGCCACCCTGCCCTGTTCCAGCAGCACGATGCGATCGGCATAGCCCGCGGCCAGATTGAGGTCGTGCAGCACCACGATCACGCACGCACCGGCCTCGGCACAGGCACGCACACTGCGCAGCGTGCGCTCCTGGTGGCGCAGATCCAGCGCGGCCGTCGGCTCATCAAGCAACAACAGCGGCGTGTCCTGCGCCAGCACGCGCGCGAACGTGGTGCGAGCCGATTCGCCACCGGACAGCTGCTGCACCTCGCGCAGGCGCAGCGCCTGCAGTTCGGCTGCATCGATGGCCGCTTCCACCCGGGCATCGTCCGTGACCGGGTCCGGCGGATGCGGCAAACGCCCCATCGCCACCACTTCTTCCACGCTGAAGGCAAAGCGCACGCCGTGCTCCTGTGGCATCACCGCGCGCTCGCGCGCCAGTGGTCCGGCCTTGTAGCTGGCCAGCGGATTGCCCAACAGGCTCACCTCGCCCGCATCGGCGCGCAGGTCACCGGCAGCCACCGCCAACAGCGTGGATTTGCCCGCGCCATTCGGTCCAACCAGGGCGGTCACCGTACCCGGCTCGAACGCCAGCGAGATGCCATGCAGGATCTCGCGCTGCTGGCGGCGCACCACCACCTCGTGCAGTTTCAGCAGCACGCTCATGGGGCCGCCTTGCGGCGCTGCTGCAGCACCAGCCAGAGGAAGAACGGTGCGCCCAGCGCGGCCGAGAACAAGCCCAGCGGAATCTCCGCGGGCGGATCGAGCGTGCGTGCGGCGGTGTCGGCCACCACGATCAGCAACGCGCCGAGCAGGCCGGACAATGGCAGCAGCCAGCGATGCCCGGGGCCGACCAACAGGCGCGCCACGTGCGGCACCACCAGGCCCACGAAACTGATCGAACCAGCGAATGCCACCGCCGCACCCACCAGCAGCGCACTGAACGCCACCAGGCGACGCCGCGTGCGGGTGACATCCAGCCCGAGATGCTGTGCCTGGCGCTCGCCCAGCGCCAGCATGTCCAGCGGCGTTGCCAGTCGCTGCAACGCGAACACGCCAATCGCAAACAACGGCACCACCGCAGCCACGTCGGCCCAGTTGGCGCGCGCGAGCGAGCCCATCTGCCAGAACACCAGCGACTGCAGTTCGCTTTCGCTGGCGATGTAAGTGAGGAAACCAATCAGCGCCGAGCAGAACGCGGCCATCGCGATACCGACCAGCAGCAGCGTGGCGTTACCCGTGCCCTTGCCAGGCCGGGCCAACGCATACGTCAGGCCGATCGCCAGCGCACCGCCGACGAACGCGGCCACAGGCACCAGCCAGCCCGCCGCACCGGCGGCGCCCAGCACGATGGCGGCCACCGCACCCAGTGCAGCACCCTGGCTGACACCGACGATGCCGGGGTCGGCCAGCGGGTTACCGAACAGGCCCTGCAGGCTGGCACCGGCCATCGCCAGAGACGCGCCCACCATCGCACCCAGCAGGGCACGCGGAATGCGCAGTTGCCAGACCACCGCCAGATCACGGCTGCTGACCGCCTGCGGATCCAGCAGGCCCAGCTTCACCGCCAATGCCTGCATCACCTCCAGCGGCGGCAGCCGCAGCGGGCCCACAGCGAACGAGGCCAGCACCGCACCCAGCAGTGCCAGCAACGCCACCAGCAACATTGTCCGCCCGCGACGGCGGCGCCGATCCGCCGGACTCATGCCTTGGGCAACGCCGCCAGGGCCTTGGCCAGCGCCAGTGCGCCAGCACCGGAACCGACACTGGTGTACTTCAGCTGCACATCCGGCATCACCCAGACCCGATTGGCCTGCCCGGCCGGGGTCTGCTTCAACGTCGGGTACGCCTTCCACAGGCCCTCGGCACCACCGAACAGCTCCAGGTCATGCTCGGTCACCAGGATCACCTCCGGTGCCGCGGCAACCACGCCTTCATTGCTCAGCTGCGAGTAGTTCTTCACCCCGGCCTCGGTGCCGATGTTGACGCCGCCAGCCAATGCGATCAGCTGCGCCGACGCGCTGTCGGCACCGGCAACAGTCGGCGAGCCACCGGCACCGGTTGCCGACACGTGGATCACTCGTGGCGCATGGCCCAGGCCCTTGCCAATCGCTGCAGCCTCGTCGAGCTGGCGCTGCACCTGCGTGGCAAGTGCCTGCCCTGCCTCGGCCAGCCCTAGTGCGGCGGCGACCTTGCGCACTTTGTCCGGGGCCGGCTGCAGGTCATCGATGACCACGGCCGGCTCGCCCACTTCGCGCAGCTTCCTGGCCAGCTCGGTGTGGCGGCGCAGGCTGTTGCCGAGGAACAGCGAGCCCTGCAGGCTCAGCACGCCCTCCACGCCGGTAGTGCGGTTGAACAGGAACTGATGCGGGGCGGCCAGGCCGGCCTGGGTGGTGGTGTTGGTCGGTGCCGCGAACACCTGCGTGCCCAGGCCCAGTGCCTCGATCACCGCGATGACGTCGTCGCCACCGGCAATGACGCGGCTGGTATCGGCCACCTCGATATCGGCGCCGTCATCGGAATGCACCTTGGCCGGCAGCACCGCCTTCTGGTCATGCACCGTCGGCATCTCGGCGCCGGCCACGCGCTGCCAGCCTGCCGGCAACGCGGTTGCCGCAGCGGCCGTTGCAGTGGGCGGCTCGGCGGCCTTCTGGCCATCAGGCGGCGCCGACGCACCGCCACAGGCGGCCAGCGCCAGCGAAACAGCCAACGGAAGCGCACACAGGCGCAGACGGGACGCGATGTTCATGCTCGTTCTCCTTGCTGGCAGGGCGACGCACACGCCGCCCCACCGTGTGACTTACTGCTTCGGGGTGATGCGGGTGATGCGGTCACCCTTCGGGTCTTCGGCGCCGCGCGACTTGTTCACCGCGAAAACGTTGCCCTTGCCATCGGCGCGCACATGGTTCGGCAGCGTGCCACCATCGAGGTTGGCGACCACCTTGCCGTCACCATTCACCACGGTGACCGTGCCAGCGCCACGGTTGCTGACGTAGGCCAGGCCGGAGGCATCATCGAAGGCGACGTTCAGCGCACCGGCGCCGACCGGCACGTCATGCAGCACCTTGCCGGCAGCCACGTCGACGATCAGCAGGTTGTCGGTGCCCTGCGAGGCCACGTACAGACGGTTGCGTGCCGCATCGAAGGCCACGCCGGAGGCGCTGATCGAATTGCCCAGGTCGATGACCTTGTCGACCTTGCCGCTGGCCACATCGATCACCGCCGCCTCCGGGGTGCCGATGCTGACGGTGAACAGCTTGCCGCCCTTCTCGTCCAGCACCAGGCTCATCGGGGTGAACTTGCCGTCGTCCACGCCGGATTCCAGCGTCACCTGCGGCAGTTCCTTGAACGTCTTCGCATCGAACACCGACAGATGGTCCTCTCCCGTGGCCGAGGCGAACACTTTGCCGTGCGTACCGTCGACCACCACGTCGCGCGCATGCGGCACGGTGTCGACGGGGAACTGGTGGACCAGCGACAGGTCCTTCTGGCGATAGACGGCGATCGAGTTCTGGCGGGTATTGGTCACCCACACATTGCCGTTGGTGTCATCCACACCCACGCCGTAGACCGCATACACCGCACCATTGGTGCTGCCCGGCACCTGCGCCGGGGTGATCGCCTTGGTCACCTTCAGCGACTTCGGGTCCAGCTTCAGCAGCTGCGACTGGGTCACCGGCGGGCGACCCACCGCCGAGGTCACGAACACCGCGTTGCTGGCGGCGCTGTAGGCGGACTGGTACAGGCCCGGCACCAGCTTGTTGGACTGGGTGGCGAACTGCGCCTGGCCGGACAGCGGCAGCTGCGGCGAGACGCGCAGCTTCAGCACGGTGGCCGCAGCCGGTTGGCTGGCGCGCACCACCACCGGATGAGTGCCCGGCACCGCGTCGGCCGGAATGCTCAACTGGGTCTTGAAGTTGCCATCAGCATCGACCACCAGCGGCTGCGCGTTGAGCACGCTGTCACCGCGCAGCAGGCTGACCTTCTGGCCCGGCAAGAACCCACGGCCGACCACGTCGGCAGTGCTGCCGGGAACCACGTTCTCACCGCGTGAGACGACTTCACCCTTGAAGGTGGCGTTGGCCGGCTGGTCGAACACCGGCTGCGCGGTGGCGGTCACCGCCAGCAAGAGGCCGGCGGCGAGAGAGGTGAGACGGAAAGACGGACGGAACGACATGGAAGGCTCCTTGCACACGTAGGCCGCGCCACGTGGCGCGGGATTCATCGGTTGCCTGGGCCGCTGCACGTCGGCAGCCTCGCCTGGGTAGTGGGGTCGCACGGCATCGCGTGCGAAGGGATTCACTCGGCGGCGTTGTCACCACCCGTGGGGACACCGTCACCGGCGCTGCGGTCGGTCACGCCGTACAACTCATGCAGCGCGGCATGGAACGACGCGGGCAGCATCGGGCCATGGCCGAGGCCGTCGAACTCCCGGTACTGCACGCTCAGGCCCGGCACCTTGGCCAACCGTTCGGACAACTGCATCGCCGCATCCGGGGTGGCGCCACCGATGCGGCGCAGGTGCGCGACCACGCGCGGATTGTTCATGTCGCGCTTGCCACGATCACCGACTCGCTCGGCGCCGCCCAGCATCAGCCAGAGCTTTGCCGGCTGGCCATGCACGTTCTGCACGAACTGCTGTTCCGGATCACCCAGCGCCGCGCCCTGGCTCCACCACAGCGACGGGCTGGCCGCCAGGTAGGACTGGAAGGCGGCGGGACGGGTGTACAGCGCATTGAGCACGAACAGGCCGCCCAGCGAGTGACCCCACAGCGCTTGCTGCTGCGTATCAATGCGTGCGCGACGCTCGACTTCCGGCTTGATGCGGCGCTCGATCACATCCAGGAAGGCCGTGGCACCACCACCGACCGCCTGGGTTGTACCGCTCTCGTCGTCGGCACGGTCGATCCACGCGGTGTAGTCGCGGGTGCGCGCCTTGGAATCGATCCGAAGGTCGTTGTCGTAGCCGATCAGCACCAGCACCGGTGGTGCTTTGCGCGTGGCCAGTTCGGCCAGCAGCGGCTGGTCCAGGACCATGGCGACGGCGTTCCCGTCCAGCGCGTACAACACCGGGGAGGGTGTCTTGCCGGCCTTGGCCGGGATCGCCAGGTTCACCCGCCAACGGCGCTGCCGGTCCGGGCTGTCCACCACGAAATGCTCGAAGCGATAGCTGGCCGCCGGCTCGTCGAGCACGGTGTGGCCGATCTTCTGCAGCGGATTGCGCTGCTGTGCATAGGCATACGGGGTGGCCAGGAGCAGACCCATCATCAAGGCGGCCAGGCCGCGGGCCAGCGGACCACGGCGCGAAGGCGGGACGAAATGCTTCATCAGCGGCGGCAGAAGCGGCCCAGGGCCGCCGGTTCACAAGGGACCGCAGTCTACCTTAAACGCGAATGATTATCACATCGATCGAACGTCACACTGTGTATCACGCGCGCGCATGCCCGGGTTGCACGAGGGGCAGCAGTTCCCCTATTTTGCCGCCCACCGGGGCATTGGATCGCCCCGCTTCCAGCGCAGCCATGGATGGCGGGCACTTGCCGCCATCCGGGTCGCGCTCATCTGCACACAACCGCCATGGGATTGGATCCCATGATTGTGAGAACCCTTGAAGCACACCGCACTGATCGCCCTGTCCCTCGGCCTGCTCGCCCCGCTGGCCGCCCACGCCGCGCAGGATCTGCCGTCGCTCTACCAGGCCTTTGAAGAGGCCGGCAATTCGACGTTGAGCATGGACCAACTCAACCAGACGGTGACCTTCACCGCCGTGGCGCTGGGCGTTTCCAGCAACCTGGCGGGCGAACCGCTGATCGAGGCCGGCGACGACCAGGGCAATGTCCTGGCCCGGCTGACCACCGACGACGAGCAGCAGGCGGCCAAGCTGGGCGCCCTCGAAGAAGGCGCAACGTTCACCGCCAGCTGCACGCTGCAGTTCAGTTCCGGCACGGACTACCTGTCCTTCGGCGATTGCAGCATCAAGTAAAGACGAAGCCGGCGAAACGCCGGCTTCTCTTCTTTACCCCTGTAGAGTCGAGCCATGCTCGACGCCAATAGCGTCACGGGCCCGAAGGCACCGGACCATACACATTCTCCTGCGGCGTGCCCGGCAGCAGCGAGAAGATCATGATCACGATCCCGCCGCCCGGCACCAGCGCCAGCAGGAACAGCCAGCCCGACTGGTTGCAGTCATGCAGGCGGCGCACGGTCACCGCGATCAGCGGCACGATCGTGACCAGCCACATCACACACAGCAGCACCACCATGCCAATCAGGATGCCGGCCAGCGCATCGGCACTGTTGCGCAGGAGGATCGCCAGCACACCGGCCAGCAGCATCACTGCCGTTGCGACCAGGAACAGGAACAACTGGTACATCCAGTATTCGCGGCGGTTGGCACGTCCCTCGAACTGGGCGTAGCGCTTCAACGGCAGAATCATTTCCTGCACGGCATCGATCCTTGAAAAAGTAGCCGCGCAGTGTGCCAAATGCACGCGCGCAGGACAATGTGGCGACGAACCATGCTCGGCTGCCATTACTCCTGTAGAGCCGAGCCATGCTCGGCTGCTGTTCCAGATGGCACCCGTAACCGGCGCAGGAGCGAAGTCGAGCACGGCGCGACTCTACAGAAGCCGGGTCAGCGGCCCTTCGCGGCCCGCGCGGCCTCGCGCTCGGCGCGCAACCGGTCCAGCTTTTCCTTCAGCTTGATTTCCAGGCCACGCGGCACCGGGTTGTAGTACACGCGCTCGCCCATCGCATCCGGGAAACCGGTCTGGTCCAGCGCGATGCCGCCTTCGGCGTCGTGGTCGTACTGGTACTCGGCGCCGTAGCCGAGCTCCTTCATCAGCTTGGTCGGCGCATTGCGCAGGTGCAGTGGCACTTCTTCGGTGCCGCTTTCGCGCACGTCGGCCTTGGCCTGGTTGAACGCGGCGTAGCCCGCATTCGACTTGGCGGTGCTGGCCAGGTACAGCACCAGCTGGGCGAAGGCGAGCTCGCCTTCCGGGCTGCCCAAGCGTTCGTAGATGTCCCAGGCCTCCAGCGCCATGCTCTGTGCGCGCGGATCGGCCAGGCCGATGTCCTCGATGGCCATGCGGGTCAGCCGACGCGCCAGGTATGACGGATCGCAACCGCCATCGAGCATGCGGGTCAGCCAGTACAGCGCGGCATCAGGATTGGAGCTGCGTACCGACTTGTGCAGCGCCGAGATCTGGTCATAGAACTGCTCCCCACCCTTGTCGAAACGGCGGGTGCGGTCGGCCAGCACCTGGGTCAGGGTCTGCGGCGTGATGCGGCCACCCTCCCCGCCCGCCAGCTCGGCGGCAATTTCCAGCAACGTCAGCGCACGGCGTACATCACCATCGGCAGCGGTAGCGATTTCCAGCAGCAGTTCCGGCGCGACCTCGATGCCCTCTTCGCCCAAGCCCCGCTCGCGGTCACCCAGTGCACGTTCCAGCGCCTCGACGATATCGGTTGGCGAGACCGCTTCCAGCACATGCACGCGGCAACGCGACAGCAGCGCCGAGTTCAGTTCGAACGACGGATTCTCGGTGGTGGCGCCGACGAACAGGATGGTGCCGCGCTCGATGTGCGGCAGGAACGCATCCTGCTGTGCCTTGTTGAAGCGATGCACCTCGTCCACGAACAGCACGGTCCGACGGCCTTCGGCGAAGCGCTGCGCGGCCTCGGCCAGCACCTGGCGCACTTCCGGCAACCCGGAAAGCACCGCGGAGATGGCACGGAATTCAGCGTCGGAGTACTCGGCCAGCAGCAGCGCCAGCGTGGTCTTGCCGCAGCCCGGCGGCCCCCACAGGATCATCGAATGCACGCGCCCGGATTCGACGGCGCGACGCAGCGCACTGTCCGGGGCCAGCAGGCGTTTCTGCCCGACCATTTCGTCGAGGGTGCGCGGGCGCATGCGCTCGGCCAGCGGGCGCATGTGTTCCCGATCGACGCTCAGTAGATCGGGGCCAGGGAAGGAAGTGGAGCGATGTCTTGGCACGCGGCTATTGTACCGCGCCGGGTGACCACGATTCCGGTAGTGCCGGCCGCTGGCCGGCAGTTCAAGAGCGTGTCAACCAAGGTTGACACCCACCAAGGCGGTACCGGTTGATACCCACCAGAGCAGGTAGCGCCGGGCCATGCCCGGCGACCGCCATCAATTACCGATGACGTCGGTGCCCTTCGGCGGGGTGAAGCTGAAGGTGCCGGCGGCGAAGCCCGGGTTGCGCTTCCAGCCACTGAAGCTGATCACGGTGCGCTGGCCGACCGCGTCGGTGATTTCCATCCTGGCCAGGCCCTGGGCGTTGAAACCCAGCGCGGCGTACTGGAAGCTGGCTTCGGTCTCCCGCTTCGGCGACAGTGACAGCCACTGCAGGCCGTCACGCTGCGCGGCCTCTTCGCTGACGTCGTACTGCTGCTCCAGCAGCGCCGGGTTGATCAGCGCGGTCAGCGGGCTGTTCTGCTCTTCCTTGCCCTGCTCGCGCACGGTGGCCTGCTCCAGGTCCGGCTCGTACATCCAGACCTTCTTGCCGTCGGCCACGATCAGCTGCTCGTGCGGACGCACGTACTCCCAGCGGAACAGGCGCGGCGCCGACAGCGCCACGCGGCCACTGGTCGATTCCTTCACCTTGCCGCGGCTGTCAAACACCTGCTGGCTGAACTGGCCATCCAGGCCCTTCAGGCCGCTGGTGAAGGTCTTCAGGTCGTCGCGGGCACCGGCCCAGGCGCTGCCGGCGGCGGCGCAGGCTGCGGCCAGGGTGGTGGTGGCAAGAAAACGGCGGAAGCGGAAGTTCATGCGGAAATCCTGTGGGCGCGGGCGCCAGGAAAGGTGGTTGCCAGTGTGCCCGGGGAAAGATGAATGGGCGATCAGGGCGACATTATGCCGCCCTGAACGTCCATCGGCGATTCAGCCGCCAGATCCCGGCAGCTTGCCGTACAGCACTTGACCACGGAAGCCGCGCCGCACTTCGCGATACAGCGCGCGGAACGCGGCGTAGTCCTGCGGCTGGCACAGCGCCTCCGGCCCGCGCACCGCATTCTGCTGCAGGCGATGATGCACGGTGACCTCCTGGCCTTCGCGGCTCCAGTCCACCCGGTACTCGCCGGCGGCGTTGGCGAAACGCTGGCTGGCCGGAATGGCGATGATCGGCGCATTGGCCGGGAACTGTAGGCGATAGGTTTCCTCACGCAGGCTGGCATTGCAGTAGAACGGCGTCTCATTGGCCGGCGCCGAAGCGGTGGCGTACAGCCCACGCACTGACTCGCCACCCGGCGGATCCGGCACAGCCATGCCGCCGGCCACGCTGAAGTCGGCGTAGTCCTCGGCCTGGAACGCCATGCGATAGCCGAACGGCCGGGTCAGGTCGACCGGCACGCCCTGGATCTGCAGCTGCCCTCGCCCGTCGAAACCGGAGGCGGCCATGATCTGCTCTTCAGCGCGCGCACGGTTCTGCGCGTTGAGCTGGGAGAACTGGGCGCGCATGCCGATCTCGGCGTTCTCGCCCAGCTTCGGGATCGTCTCGCCGCGCAGGTTGCCGTTGGCGTCGAAGGTGAAGCGCACTTCCATCGAAGTGGCGTTGCGCTCCGGCGTGTTGGCCGGGGTGCGTGCCAGCGTGGCGTCGCGGGTGCGCATCACCGGCGCACCCAGGTCACCCTCCGGCAGCTGGCCGAAGCGCGCCCACGCGGTGGTCGAATCGAGGTACAGATCGAATTCGGGAATGTAGGTGATGGCGTGGTTGAAACGGCCCAGCACCGGGATCTTCGGCAGCGTCGGGCCGCCGCCCGCACCGATCAGCACCGGTGAACTGGCGATGCCCTTGGCCGCCAGCAGCGCCTCGAGGATCGTCACGTGATCCTTGCAGTCGCCGTAGTGGTTGTCGAGGATGCTCTGCGCGCTGTTCGGTTCCAGGCCACCATTGCCCAGGTACACCGCCACATAGCGGATGTTCTGCGCCACCCAGCGGTACAGCGCATCAGCCTGCTCGCGACGGTCGCTGATGCCCGTCGTGATTTCGTCTGCCAGCGCCTGCAGTTCCGGCGTGACCTGCGCCGCCGGGCCAGCCTTGAGCTGGTAGGCGCGCCCCATCTGCGACCAGTCACGATACGTGCTCGCCATGATGTTCGGACCGAACTCCCAGCCCGCCGCCGACCAGTTCTGTGCCGGCATGGCTTCGCGACGCTGGTAGCGCCAGCGCCATTGCGCTTGGCCATTCTTCACTGTCGGGCGATCGCTGCCCTGCACGCCACGGCTGTCGACGAACATCGGCAGGTTGGCCGGCGCACTCAGGGTGACCTCAGCGTCCTCGTACTCGGTAAAGACGTTGAAGGTTTCCCACAGGCCAAAGTAGCCCGGGAAGTACGGCGTGACCTGGGTGCGGCGCACCTGGTAGTACAGGCGCGTGCCCGGGGCCAGGTTCGGGAATACGATCACCCGCACCTTGCGGTCGGCATACATTGCCGCCGAGGCGCTGGAGTAGCTCTCCTGGGTGTAGATGCGGTCGGCCGGCACGTCGCGGCGCTGGCCGTCGGCGGTGATGGTGTAGGCGCCGAGTACTTCCAGCGTCTCCATCTTCTCGCTGTAGCTCAGCCGCACCTGGCTGAACTGCTCGACGGACGCCTTGGTCTTGAGCAGGACTTCGTAGGTTTCGGTCTGCACATTGCCCGCATCCGGCCGCACCTGGTAGTCGGCGCGGTAACGGACAATGCTGAAATTATTGCTGGCTTCGGTATCGCCGCTGGTGGAAGGCGGCGCCGTGGCGGGCGCGGAGGTGGCGGTGTCTGCCAGTGCCGGGCCGGCAGCCAGGAAGGCTGCCAGCGCCAGTGCCAGCGCGCTTGGTACGGGGTGAAGCATGCGTCGGTTCCTTGGACGTCGTGGGGGATACGTCGGGTCTTACTTCGGCGGCGGCGGAGCCAGCACCGTGCGGTCGCCGTTGTGCTCGGGCGAACTGACCACGCCGGCCGCTTCCATGGCCTCGATCAGTCGCGCTGCACGGTTGTAGCCGATCTTCAGCCGGCGCTGCACGCCGGAGATCGAGGCGCGGCGGGTCTCGGTCACCACCCGCAGTGCTTCGTCATACAACGGGTCGGACTCGTCGCCGGACGAACTGTTCTCCGGCAGTCCGGTGGCGCCGACGACCACGCCGTCGCCCATTGTCTGCACTTCGTCCAGCACGCCGTCGACATAGTCGGCCGGGCCCATCGCCTTGAGGTGCTCGACCACGCGATGCACTTCATCGTCGGACACGAACGCACCATGCACGCGCTCGGGCAGCGCGGTGCCCGGCGGCAGGTACAGCATGTCGCCGTGGCCGAGCAGGGTTTCGGCGCCGGACTGGTCGAGGATGGTGCGCGAGTCGATCTTGGAGCTGACCTGGAAGGCGATGCGCGTCGGAATGTTGGCCTTGATCAGGCCGGTGATCACGTCCACCGACGGGCGCTGCGTGGCCAGGATCAGGTGGATGCCGGCCGCACGCGCCTTCTGTGCCAGGCGCGCGATCAGCTCTTCCACCTTCTTGCCGACGATCATCATCATGTCGGCGAATTCGTCGATGAAGATGACGATGAACGGCAGCGTCTCCAGCGGGCGCGGCGCCTCGCCCAGCTCGGGGTTCGGCTTGAACAGCGGGTCCATCAGCGGCTGGCCGGCGTCCTGGGCTTCCTTCACCTTCTTGTTGAAGCCGGCCAGGTTGCGCACGCCGACCGCGCTCATCAGCTTGTAGCGGCGCTCCATCTCGGCCACGCACCAGCGCAGGCCGTTGGCGGCCTCCTTCATGTCGGTGACCACCGGCGCCAGCAGGTGCGGAATGCCCTGGTAGACGCTCAGTTCGAGCATCTTCGGGTCGATCATCAGCATCCGCAGGTCTTTCGGCGAGGCCTTGAACAGCAGGCTCAGCACCATCGCGTTGACCGCCACCGACTTGCCCGAACCGGTGGTACCGGCCACCAGCAGGTGCGGCATGCGCGCCAGGTCTGCCACAGTCGAGCGGCCAGCGATGTCCTTGCCCAGCGCCAAGGTCAGCACGCTGGCCGACTTGTCGTATTCCTTGGAACGCAGCAGCTCGGAGAGGTAGATCATCTCGCGGGTGACGTTGGGAATTTCCAGGCCGATCACCGACTTGCCCGGAATCACGTCCACCACGCGCACCGACTTCACCGACAGGCCACGCGCGATGTCCTTGTCGAGCGAACTGATCTGGCTGACCTTGATGCCCGGCGCGGGCTCGATCTCGAAGCGGGTAATGACCGGGCCAGGGTTGGCGCCGACCACCTGAGCGTCGATGCGGAAGTCCTTCAGCTTGAACTCGATCTGCCGCGACAGCGCGTCCAGGGTTTCCTTGTCGTAGCCCACCGGCTGCGGCTTGGGGTCGTCCAGCAGGGCCAACGGCGGCAGGTCCGAGCCGTCGCCGTTGACGCCACGGAACATCGGGATCTGCGTGTCGCGCTTGGCCCGATCACTCTTCTCGATCACCGGTTCCGGGCGCGGCTCGATCTTCACCGGCTCGCGCTTGGCACGCACCTCGGCGTCGGCCTTGCGCACTTCCTGTCGCTCCTCGCGCATCACCCGCGTCTGCTGCCACTCGGTGACTTCTTCCTTCTTGCGCGCCAGCAGCGGCGCCAGCGACATCACCCCGCGGCCGATCTTCTCCATCACCGTGAACCAGGACAGCCCGGTGGCCAGCGTGATCGAAGCCAACAGCAGTACCAGCACGAACAGATTCGCGCCCAGCGCCCCGAAGCCCACCGTAAGCGAGTTGCCCACCAGTTTGCCGAGGATGCCGCCGGCACTGGAGACATCGCCACTGAACAGGCGCACGTGCAGGAAGCCGGTCCCGGCGATCAGGAAGCCGACCAGGCCGACCAGGCGCAGCGCCGGGTCCAGGTCGTTCTCGCCCTTGCTCTCGCGCTTGAGGCCGAACATGGCGATCCACGCCAGCGCGCCCAGCACCACCGGCAGCAGGAAGGCGATGTAGCCGAACAGCTGCAGCAGCACGTCGGCGATCCAGGCGCCGGCGCGACCGCCGAGGTTGTGCACCGGCGCGACCACGCTGCCGGTATGCGACCAGCCCGGGTCCGTCGCTGAATAGGTGAAAAGACTGGCCGCCAGGTACAGCAAGGCCGGCGCGATGGCGATCAGGCCAAGATCGCGCCAGAGGCGCTGGCGGCGTGGATTGTCGGTCGTCGCTGCCGCGGCCGTGCGACGTGACGCCTTGCTGTCGTCGGACTTGGAGCGTTCGGGGACCTGCTTCGCCACCTTAGACCATACCTTTGGAATGCGCTGTTAGTGATTGATAATAAATGAGACGGCGTCAGTTTTCAGTTATGCGACATCCGACAGGGCGTTCAGAGCGCCGGAACCATCGCCGGATGACGGCGTTCTGTTCATCGGCTTGAATCGCCCTGCCCCAGCCGCCACTCTATGACCTGCCACGGATGCTGCGCAAATATCGCCAGCGCCTTGTCCCATCTACCTTTTCGCGAGTTTACATGAGCACCAGCCTGCCCTCCCGCCACCAGCGCCTCGTCATCCTCGGTTCCGGCCCGGCCGGTTGGACCGCCGCCGTCTACGCCGCCCGCGCCAACCTGAAGCCGGTCGTCATCACCGGCCTGCAGCAGGGCGGCCAGCTGATGACCACCACCGAGGTGGACAACTGGCCGGGTGATGCCCACGGCCTGATGGGCCCGGACCTGATGGCGCGCATGCAGGCCCATGCCGAGCGCTTCGAGACCGAGGTCATCTTCGACCACATCCACACCGCCGACGTGTCGCAGCGCCCGTTCAAGCTGATCGGCGACAGCCACGAGTACACCTGCGATGCGCTGATCATCGCCACCGGCGCCACCGCCAAGTACCTGGGCATCCCGACCGAGGACGAGTTCAAGGGCCGCGGCGTGTCCGCCTGCGCCACCTGTGACGGCTTCTTCTACCGCGACCAGGACGTGGTCGTGGTCGGCGGCGGCAACACCGCCGTGGAAGAGGCCCTGTACCTGTCCAACATCGCCCGCAAGGTCTACCTGGTCCACCGCCGCGACACCCTGAAGGCGGAAAAGATCATGCAGGACAAGCTGTTCAAGAAGGTGGCCGAAGGCAAGATCGAGACCGTCTGGCACCACCAGGTGGAAGAAGTGCTGGGCAACGACGCCGGCGTGACCGGTGTGCGCGTGAAGTCCACTCTGGACGGCAGCACCCGCGACATCGATGCCCACGGCTTCTTCGTGGCCATCGGCCACCACCCGAACACCACCCTGTTCGACGGCCAGCTGGCGATGAACAACGGCTACCTGGAGATCCGCTCGGGCTTGGGCGGCAATGCCACCCAGACCTCGGTGGAAGGCGTGTTCGCCGCCGGCGACGTGGCCGACCAGCACTACCGCCAGGCGATCACCTCGGCCGGCTTCGGCTGCATGGCTGCCTTGGACGCCGAGCGCTACCTGGACGCCCAGGGCAAGGCCAGCTGAGAGGCTGACCCGCTCCTGTAGGGTCGAGCCACGCCCGACTCCGGATGATAGGCCGACGCCAGTGCGTCGGCCTTTCTGTTTCATCTGCCCTATCCTTCCCCCATGTCTTCCCCCCGCTTCCTCGACTCCCTGCAGTCCATTGCCGCGACCGACTGGGATGCCCTGCACGACGGCCGCAACCCCTTCGTCAGCCACGCCTTCCTTTCCGGACTTGAACAGCACGGTTGCCTGCGCGAGGACTGGGGCTGGCAGCCCCGGCACTTCACGCTGTGGGAGGGCGGCACGCTGGTCGGCGCCATTCCGGGTTACCTGAAGACCAATTCGCACGGCGAGTTCGTGTTCGACCATGCCTGGGCCAACGCGTATGCCCGCCACGGCCGCGACTACTATCCGAAGTGGCTGGGCGCGGTGCCGTACTCGCCGGTCACCGGCCCGCGGTTGCTGGCCCGTCACGATTCAGGGCGCATCGCGCTGCTGTCGGCATTGCGCGAGGCGCTGCCCGCGCTGCACGTATCCTCGGCCCATATCAACTTCCACACCGCCAGCGATGAGGCTCTGTTCGATGACGACTGGCTGCTGCGCGAGGACGTGCAGTTCCAATGGCAGAATCCGGGTGACTGGGCGACGTTTGACCAGTTCCTCGCTGCGATGGACCACAAGCATCGCAAGAACATCCGCCAGGAACGGGCCAAAGTCACCCGCCAGGGAATCACCTTCCGCGTGGTACATGGCGACGAGGCCGGCCGCGCCGACCTGCAGGCGATGTACCGCTTCTATCTGCAGACGTTCCTCGAGTATGGCAACGCCCCGGCCCTGACCGAGGCCTTCCTGCGCCATCTGGCCATTTCACTGGGCCGCGGGCTGGTGATGTTTCTGGCCGAACAGGACGGCGAGCCGATTGCCGGCGCGCTGTGCCTGCGCGGTGGCGATACGCTGTACGGCCGCTACTGGGGCGGCGCCACCCTGCCCGGCCTGCACTTCGAGGCCTGTTATTACCAGGGCATCGAATACTGCCTGCGCGAAGGGCTGAGCCGTTTCGAACCCGGCGCACAGGGCGAGCACAAGCTGGCACGCGGCTTCCTGCCGACGCTGGTGCGCAGCCGACACTGGGTGGCCGATCCGGATTTCGCAGAGGCACTGCAGGACTGGTGCCGACAGGAGCGGCAGAGTGTGCGGCGGTACCAGCAGGAGTTGCAGGGGCATGGGCCGTTCCGCGCAGAGCCGTAGCGTCGAGCTTGCTCGACTTGCGCGGTGCGGAAAAGCGTGCCAACCAAGGTTGGCACCTACCGGGGCAATGAGGCGTGCCAACCGACGTTGGCATCTATCAGAGCAATAGCGATGGCGCTGTGCTCAGGTGCACTGCCAGAAGTGCCCGCTCACCCGGCACTTCGCACACCAGAACGTGTAGAGCATGCCGCCACTGCCCCATAGCAGCGCGCCTCCACTGGTGGTCGGCAGCGTCGAATCCAGCTGCATCACGAAGGGCATCTCCTCACCGCAATCGATGCACGCCGGATACCAGGCACTCTGCACCCAGCTCGGTGCGCCGCCCACGCGCGACAGGTTCTGCCGATGATTGGACTGTCCCCAGTCCTGCTGCCGCCAGCGCGAGGTATCCATGGCGGCCAGGCCGACCTCGGCCTGCATCAGGTCACCGCTGTCGGTCGGCGTCGCCGGCACCTCCAGACGCTGGCTGGGGTGGCAGCTGGGCAGGCCGCTGGCATCGTGGCGATAGAAACGCACGGGCGGATCTTCCCAGCCGCAGCAGTCCAGGCACAGGCCCAGCGTGATCTCACCCGCCGCGCCCGGCTGCAGCGCGGCAGCGTCGGTTCGCAGCAGGCGCTGCAGCGGTGCATGGCAGCTGCCACACAACGATTCCAGCGGCCCTCCCATCTGCCCGGCGTACTGTACCTGCCCGCCATTCCAGGTCGGGTGCAGGCGCCAGATGCGCTTGCGCCAGCTCGGTTCGTCCGCCTGCTGCGCGCGATGCTGCTCGCGGCCGAAGCGGATGTGCAGCGGCCGCTCCCCATGCAGGCGCCGCGGCTGCGGTCCGTCCGCGACGCCGGCCCAGTGCGCCCAGACCTCAGCATCCAGCGCGCCCCAGTCAGCGAGGTAGCCGCGGGCAACGGCATAGCTCTCGGGCTGCGCCGCCAGCAGCAGCGCCCTGGCCCGCGCCATCTCGCGATCGTCGTCGGCCTCAACCAGAATCTGCGCCCACTGCACGGCAATGACGGAGGGCAGGCCCTGCCATACCTGCGAAGCCAGCTGCAGCTCGTCTTCGGTGGCCAGCGCCAGCAAGGCCTCCCAGTCGTCCTGCAGCACCTGCGGCGCCTGGTAGCTGGTGAATTCGATCACGCTGGCCAGCAGTTCGCCGCGCTCGCCATCCCGATAGCGGCGCCAGGCCTCGGCACAGACCGGCACAATCGCTTCATCGGGCAGCAGATCCAGCGCCATGTCGAGAAAGGCCGAGCTGGGTGAACGCCGGGCAAGGGCCAGCAGCATCAGCGCACCGAGCTGGCCGGGCTGTTCAGTGGCCAGCGCCAGCAGCATGCCCTGGCTGTCGTTGCGCGTGCGCGGGATATCGTGCACATCGAGGATGGCGGTGATCGCGTCACTCATGCGTGGGCTCCTTGCCGTTGGACGCTGATGGTGCCAGACATCAGCGATCGCCACGACGAATACAATGGCGGCATGACCCGCCAGCTGCCCTGGCGCCTGGCCGATGCGCCGGACGCTCCCTTCCCTCCGGCTGAAACCGCACTGCGCCAGCCCGACGGCCTGCTCGCGGTGGGAGGCGACCTGCATCCGGTGCGCCTGCTCAACGCCTATGCCGGCGGCATCTTCCCGTGGTTCAGCGAGGGCGAGCCCATCCTGTGGTGGTCGCCAGACCCGCGCATGGTGTTCCGCACCGAGGGCGTGCACCTGTCCAGCCGCTTCCGCCGCCAGTTGCGCGGCAGCACGTGGGAGATCACCGCCGACACCGCTTTCAGTCGTGTGATGCGTGCCTGCGCCGCAGCACCGCGACCGGGCCAGGACGGTACGTGGATCAGCCCGGCGATGGTCGAGGCTTACAGCCAGCTGCACGACCTGGGGTTTGCCCACTCCTTCGAGGTCTGGGACCGGCAGACGCTGGTCGGCGGCATCTATGGGGTGGCGATCGGATCGATGTTTTTCGGCGAAAGCATGTTCAGTGGCGCCAGCGGCGGCTCCAAGATCGCCCTGGCGGCCCTCGCATCCACCCTGCGTGACTGGGGCTGGGAACTGATCGATGCCCAGGTGGAGAATCCGCACCTGCTGCGGATGGGCGCCGAACACCTGCCGCGCGCGGACTTTCTGGAGCACGTCCGTCAGGCCGTACACCGTGACGGCCGTGAAGGCCCCTGGACCCAGGCGGTCGGACGCTTGCCAGCACGGCGTTTGGCCGGGGGTTAACACAAACTTTGCAAGCCGGGCCCATCACGCGTAAAATACCGCGCCTTAGGCCCAGCGTGGCCGTTTTCTGAACCGCACAGGACTACATGTCGAAAGACGATTCCATCGAGTTCGAGGGCACCGTCAGCGAGACGCTGCCGAACACCACTTTCCGCGTTCGTCTGGAAAATGGGCACGAAATCATCGCCCACATCTCCGGCCGCATGCGCAAGAACTACATCCGCATCCTCACCGGTGACCGGGTCAAGGTTGAAATGACCCCGTACGACCTGACCAAGGGCCGTATCACCTACCGCATGAAGTAAGCGGTCGGCGCAATGCGCCACTCCGACAGGGCCGGCCTCGCTGCTGGCCCTTTGTCGTGCGCGGAAGAAAATGCGCGGCACCGAGATCGTTCGATTTTCGTCCTTGTCTGAAATCCGGCATCGCGCCGGGACTCTAGACTCAACGCGTTCTTCACAGAAGGCGCTGCGCGCATGATCTACCTGATCGTCCTGGACCCGCAGTCCGTCACCAGCCGCTGCTACGCCAGCAAGGGCCCGGACGGCACTTGGTTCGGCCAGCCCTGCCTGGTCTGCACCAGCATGGACGCATCCCACCCACTGTATCTGGCCGTGCAGCGCGAGGTCCCACACATGGGCAGCACACTCAAGCAGCGACCGCACATTCCGCATGAAGCGGTCGCATTCGTCATCGAGGATGGCGGCAACCAGGGGCGCCAGCAGGGATTCCGTTCGATCGCAGCCTGATGCGCCAAAGGTCATCGTGACCGATCTCACCGTGACGTCGGTCAGCCCTGCTTGCGGCAGATTCGCATTTGCAGCGGCGGCAGCATCCTGGGATCCGATCCAGTCCGGATCGCCGCCCCCTGCCCCGCCATGAATCTGTCTTCCCTGCTCATCCCCCTGGCTTTGTCTGCCGCCACCCTGCTGGCATCGCCCGCCCATGCCGCCGACACCCCGCCGGCGCAGTGCGTACCACTGACCGGCGAACAGCAGATCGTTCGCGCCGGCGCCGACAAGAACATCCTGCTTCGCTCCGGCGAAGACCACTATGTCGTGCATTTCCGCAACAGCTGCCCTTCTGCCGTGCTGGCCACCCGCCTCGGCTTCAAGACCGACGGCAAGGAGGCTGGCGAGCTGTGCAGCGAGGGCCGAAGCGCTCTGGACACCGGTCGCGGCAGCTGCGAGGTCGCGCGCATCGAGCTGATCGATGCCGAGCGGTTCAAGCGCGAAGCGCGCCGCCGCAGCCGCTGACCCCGGACAGCACAAGGGCGGCCGAAGCCGCCCTTGTTGTTTCCAGTCTTTCACGCCAAGCCTTCAGCTCACTCCACCGTAACCGGCAGCAGCCGCTCCGGCTCAGCCTGGGTCTCGACCACCAGCTCGTCGTCGCGGACATCGATGCTGACCTTGCCACCGTTGACCAGCTTGCCGAACAGCAGCTCGTCGGCCAGCGGGCGCTTGATCTTGTCCTGGATCACGCGGGCCATCGGGCGCGCACCCATCAGTGGGTCGAAGCCGTGGTGAGCCAGCCAGTCGCGCGCGGTCGGGGTGGCCGACAGGCTGACGTGCTTGTCCTGCAGCAGCATCTCCAGCTCGATCAGGAACTTGTCGACCACGCGCAGGATGTGCTCGAAGCCCAACGCCTGGAACTGCACCACCGCGTCGAGGCGGTTGCGGAATTCCGGGGTGAAGCTGCGGCGGATGGTCTCCATCGCGTCGGTGGCATGGTCCTGCTTGGTGAAGCCGATCGAACGCCGCGAGGCCTGCGCCGCGCCGGCATTGGTGGTCATCACCAGCACGACGTTCTTGAAGTTCGCCTCACGACCATTGGTATCGGTCAGCACGCCGCGGTCCATCACCTGCAACAGGATGTTGAAGATGTCCGGGTGCGCCTTCTCGATTTCGTCCAGCAGCAGCACGCAGTGCGGCGTCTTGACGATCTTCTCGGTCAACAGGCCGCCCTGGTCGAAGCCGACGTAGCCCGGAGGGGCACCGATCAGGCGGCTGATCGAATGCGGCTCCATGTACTCGGACATGTCGAAGCGGACCAGCTCGATGCCCAGCTGCAGCGCGAGCTGCTTGGTCACCTCGGTCTTGCCGACACCGGTCGGACCGGCGAACAGGAAATTGCCGATCGGCTTTTCCGGATTGCCCAGGCCCGAGCGGGCCAGCTTGATCGCCGAGGACAGCGTCTCGATGGCCGGGTCCTGGCCGAAGATCACCATCTTCAGGTTGCGCTCCAGGTGCTGCAGCACATCCTTGTCGGTGGCACTGACCTGCTTGGCCGGGATCCGCGCCATCTTGGCCACGATTGCCTCGACCTCTTCAACGTCGATCAGCTCCTTGCGCTGCTCCTCGGGCAGCAGGCGCTGGCGGGCACCGGCCTCGTCGATCACGTCGATGGCCTTGTCCGGCAGCAGGCGGTCGCCGATGTGCTTCACCGACAGGTCCACTGCGGCCTGCAGGGCCTCGTCGGAGTAGGTCACACCGTGATGCAGCTCGTACTTGGACTTCAGGCCCTGCAGGATCTCGTAGGTCTCGCCCACCGTCGGCTCGACGATGTCGATCTTCTGGAAACGGCGGGCCAGCGCCCGGTCCTTCTCGAAGATGCCACGATATTCCTGGAAGGTGGTCGAGCCGATGCAGCGCAGCTCGCCCGACGCTAGCGCCGGCTTGATCAGGTTGGACGCATCCATGGTGCCGCCCGACGCCGAGCCAGCACCGATGATGGTGTGGATCTCGTCGATGAACAGCACCGCGTTGGGCACCTTCTTCAGTGCCGTCAGCACGCTCTTCAGGCGCTTCTCGAAGTCGCCACGGTACTTGGTACCAGCCACCAGTGCGCCCAGATCGAGCGAATAGATCACCGCATCGGCCAGCACCTCAGGCACCGAACCCTCGACGATGCGGCGGGCCAGGCCCTCGGCAATCGCGGTCTTGCCCACGCCGGCCTCGCCCACGTACAGCGGGTTGTTCTTGCGGCGGCGGCACAGGACCTGGATGGTGCGCTCGATTTCGTCGGCACGACCGACCAGCGGGTCGATGCGACCGGCCCGGGCCTGTTCGTTGAGGTTGCTGGCGAACTCGGTCAGGGCATCGCCCTTCGGCTCGCCCTCCCCGCCTTCAATGCGGCCTTCGCCCTCGGAGGAGGAGGACGGCTGCTCGCCTTCTTCGCCCAGCTTGGCGATGCCATGGGACAGGTAATTGACCACGTCCAGCCGGGTGACGTCCTGCTGGTTGAGGTAATAGACGGCGTGGGAGTCCTTTTCGCCGAAGATGGCGACCAGCACATTGGCGCCGGTGACCTCCTTCTTGCCCGAGGACTGCACGTGGTACACGGCCCGCTGCAGCACGCGCTGGAAGCCCAGGGTCGGCTGGGTATCGCGGCCGTCATCTTCGGCCAGGCGGGACACGGAGGCCTCGATGGCCTGCTCCAGCTCCTGGCGCAGGCGTTCGGCGTCGGCGCCACACGCCTTCAGTACGGCCTGGGCGGACGGGTTGTCGAGCAGTGCCAACAGCAGGTGTTCGACCGTCATGAACTCATGCCGGGCCTCACGGGCGCGCTTGTAGCACTGGCCGATGGTGTGTTCGAGGTCTTTGCTGAACATGGATTACTCCGGCGGCAGATGGGGACAATATGCGGCCTGACTACGCGATTTCCATCACCCTAGCGGATTGCTGCGTTCAGATGGCGTTAGCAGTACACATCGCTTGATCTTCATTCACTCCAGGACAGCCCGCCCAGCATGAGCGAACCCTACCTGAGCCGCTGGCGATTGCGGCGTGATGGCGCAGCCATCGAAACGCCCCATGCCCAGCTCTGGCCAGTGCTGACCATCGCCGGCGAGCCGGCCATGCTGAAGATCAGCAGCGAAACCGAAGAGCAGAACAGCCATCGCCTGCTGCGCTGGTGGGAGGGCGATGGCGCCGCCCGCCTGCTGGCCCACGAGGGACCGGCGATCCTGATCGAGCGTGCCGGCGGCGACTCGCTGCGGCAACGCTCGATCGAGGGCGACGATGACGCCTGCACCACGATCCTGTGCCAGGTGCTGCAGCGGCTGCACCGGCCACGGAGCGCGCCGCCAGCGGAACTGGTCTGCCTCCGTAGATGGTTCGCCGACCTGCTGCAGCCAAGGGCTGCGCTGCCGCCACTGCTGGAACAGTGCAGATCACTGGCGGAGGGGTTGCTGCAGGAAGAGCGCGAGATCCGGCCGCTGCACGGCGACCTGCACCACGACAACGTGCTCGATTTCGGCGCGCGCGGCTGGCTGGCGATCGACCCGAAGCGGCTGCTGGGTGATCGCGCCTTTGATTACACGACACTGTTCAGCAACCCGGACCTGTGCGGTCCGGGCATCCACGTTGCGACGCAGCCTGAGCGGTTTGCCGCCCGGCTGGAACAGGTCAGTGCACTGGCGGGCCTGGAGCGCACGCGCCTGCTGCGCTGGATCGCAGCCAGCGCGGGGCTGTCGGCAGTCTGGTTCCGGGATGACGGCGCCCCCGCCGAGGTCGACGAGGCCGTGGCGCGTATGGCGCTGGAGGCGTTGGCGGAGGCCTGATCCAGCTGTAGAGCCGAGCCTGCGCTCGGCTGCTGCTGGCAGAGATCTGGATGCCTGGGTGAACAGCAGCCGAGCGTGGGCTCGGCTCTACAGGTCGGGGGCGGTCAGGCCTTTTCCATCGTGCACAGCAGCGGGTGCTGGTTCATCCGCGAATACTCGTTGACCTGGGCAACCTTGGTCTCGGCCACTTCGCGGGTGAACACCCCGCACACGCCGCGGCCGCGGGTATGGACGTGCAGCATCACCTGTGTGGCCTTGTCCAGGTCCATGTTGAAGAACTGCTGCAGTACGTCCACCACGAAATCCATCGGGGTGTAGTCGTCATTGAGCAGCATCACCTGGTAGAACGGCGGCGGCGCCACTTCCGGGCGCGCGGGTTCCACGGCAACGCCGTGCTCGTGATGGGAATCGGGGGAAGACTCGCGGGGCATCTGCTCATTATAGAGGCTCGAGCGGGCCTGCGTCGGCCCGCCGCAGATTGGACGGCACGCACGGCCGCCGTCACAATTGCATCCTCTCTCAACACTGTTTCACAGGATCTTCATGAAAAGGACCCTTCTCTCCGCCCTGCTGATCGCCCTGGCCGCCGCCGGCTCCGCCGCCGCCGAGACCCAGGCCGACAAGGCCGTGGCCCGCCACCTGGACAAGCTGGGCTACACCTACGAGGTCGACGAGGACGGCGACTACCGCATGGTGTTCGACGTCGAAGGTGACCGCACCCAGATGGTCTACGTGCGCTCGTCGGTGGAAGATTTCGGCACCCACAACATCCGCGAGATCTGGTCGCCGGCCTACAACGCCAAGACCAAGCAGTTCCCGGTGGCCGTGGCCAACCGCCTGCTGGAAGATTCGCAGGACGCCAAGATGGGCGGCTGGGTGAAGCAGGACACCACCGCCATGTTCGTGGTCAAGATCGACGCCGATGCCACGGCCGACCAGCTCAGCGACGCCATCGATGCGGCCATCCGCACCGCCGACGCCATGGAGCTGGAACTGACCAAGAAGGACGAGTTCTGAGTTGAACGCTACGCCGGACCCGCGCTGGGCACCGCACGCCACCGTCGCCACTGTGGTGGTCGACGGCGGCCGCGTGTTGCTGGTTGAAGAGACCATCGACGGCCACCAGGTGCTGAACCAGCCGGCCGGCCACCTCGAGCCGGGCGAAAGCCTGGCCGAGGCAGCCCTGCGCGAGACCCGCGAGGAAACCGGCTGGACGGTGCAGCTGACCCACTTCATCGGCTGCTACCAGTGGACGGCCGGCGACGGCACCCCCTTCCTGCGCTTCTGCTACGCGGCGCGCCCGGTCTCGCACGACCCGGCGCAGCCACTGGACACCGGCATCGACCGCGCACTCTGGCTGACCCCGGCCGAACTGCAAGCCGCCGGCGAGCGCCTGCGCAGCCCGCTGGTCTGGCAGGTGGTGGCTGATTACCTGGGTGGCCAGCGCCATCCACTTTCCCTGGTCCGGGAGGTCGCATGAGCACTCCGCGCGTGATGGTGGGCGTCTCCGGTGGCGTCGACTCCTCGGTCGCCGCCTGGCGCCTGGTACAGCAGGGCGAGGCCGTAGCCGGTCTGTTCATGCAGAACTGGGCCGACGACGGCAGCGGCGACTGCCGTGCCGAGGACGACCGCCGCGATGCGGTGGCCGTCTGCGGCCTGCTCGGCATTCCGTTCCACTTCCGCGATTTCTCCAGCGAATACTGGCAGGGCGTGTTCGAGCACTTCCTGGCCGAGTACGCGGCCGGCCGTACGCCGAACCCGGACGTGCTGTGCAACCGCGAAGTGAAGTTCAAGCACTTCCTGGATGCCGCCCGCGAACTGGGCGCCGAACGCATCGCCACCGGCCATTACGCACGTGTGACCCAGCGCGGCCACCAGTGGCTGCTGCTGCGCGGCGCCGACCGCTCCAAGGACCAGAGCTACTTCCTGCACCAGCTGGGCCAGGAACAGCTGGCGGCCACCCTGTTCCCGATCGGTGACCTGGAAAAGACCGACCTGCGGCGGATCGCACGTGACGTCAGCCTGCCGACCCACGCCAAGAAGGACTCCACCGGCATCTGCTTCATTGGTGAGCGCGACTTCCGTGAATTCCTCGGCCGTTACCTGCCGGCCAAGCCCGGCCAGATCCTCGACCCGGCCGACGGCAGCGTCATCGCCGAACATCCGGGCGTGTTCTATTTCACCCTGGGCCAGCGCGAAGGCCTGAACATCGGCGGCGTGCGTGGACGTCCGGCCGCGCCGTGGTACGTGGTCGGCAAGGATGTGGCCAGCAACGTGCTGTACGTGGACCAGGACCGCGACAGCAAGTGGATGCTGTCCGATCGCCTGCGCTCGGAAACCGCGCACTGGATCGCCGGCGCGCCGCCGGCACGGCGCTTTGAATGCACCGCCCAGACCCGCTACCGCCAGCCCGACGAGCCGTGTACGGTCGAGGTGCTGGACGATGGCAGCGTGCTGGTCACCTTCGCGCGCCCGCAGCGCGCCGTTACCCCCGGTCAATCACTGGTGCTGTATGACGGTGACGTGTGCCTGGGTGGCGCGGTGATCGCCGCCACCGATGCGCCGCTGGAACAGCGCCTGCGCACCACCCCCTCCCCTTTTGAGGTAATCGCTGCATGAGTTTCACTGTCGACGACCGCGTCCTGGCCCTGGCCGGCATTGCCCAGGCCCTGCAGCAGGTACGCCGTATCGCCGATACCGGCCATTCCGACGCCGCCGCCGTGCGCACCGCCGTGGACAGCGTGTTCCGTGTCGATGCGTCCTCGCCGCAGGAGGTGTTCGGTGACCGCCATGCACTGAAGGCCGGCCTGCGCCTGCTGCACAACTACTTCCGCAGCCAGGGCCAGGATCCGATCCTGCCCAAGCTGGCCCTGTCGGTGCTGCAGCTGGAGCGTCGCTTCGTGCAGGACGGCGCCACCGTGAACAAGGTCGCCTCGGGCATCGAGCGCGCCCAGCGCCAGGCCACCGAGCTGGGCGACAGCGGCCATCCGGACGTGCTGGCCAACCTGGGCGGCCTTTACGCGGACACCATCAGCCACCTCAAGCCGCGGGTGATGGTGCAGGGCAACCCGCACTATCTGGGCCAGGCTGGCGTTGTGGCCGAGATCCGCGCCCTGCTGCTGGCCGCGGTGCGCTCGGCGGTGCTGTGGCGCCAGCTGGGCGGCAGCTACTGGGACTTCCTGTTCAGCCGCAAAGCGATGATCGAGGCCGTGGACCGGCAGCTGGCCTGAGGCCATGGGGTCGGATCCCTTTCCGGCACGGAAAGGGCTCTGACCCTGAAGCCGCCAAGGCGCCGGAAAACCGGCGCATTCAGAATGCACTTCCGGGCACATCGACGTTAAAGAGAAAGGGGGTACGGCCGATACATCCTCCGTGCACCTCCCGAGAACGTCCATGTACTCACGCATTTTCATCCGTCTGGCCGCCCCCCTGGCTCTGACCCTGCTGCTCCCCTTCGCCATCGGTTTCGAATGGCCGGCCGCCCTGCGCTGGGCGATCCTGACCACGATGACGCTGAGCTGGCTCGGCTTTGCGTGGTGGACCACCCGCGCCCAGGCGCACCGTTCCCCGGAACATGCCCGTGTCCTGCGTGAGCAGGACCAGCTGCTGACCGAACTGCGCAACTTCGTCGGCAACGAGATCGACGGTTCGCGCGGCGAAGTGGAACGTGCCCGTGACCTGATCCGCCAGGCCGTCTCCAGCCTGGGCGGCAGCTTCGATGCCATGAACCGCAAGTCGCGCCAGCAGAGCCAGGCCCTGTCGCGCATCGTCGACCGCGCCGGTGATGAAGGCAATGCCGGCCTCGACGTTGCCCGTTTCGCCCAGCACGCCAGCCACCGCATGGAACAGCTGGTCGAAGCACTGGAACAGGTGAGCGGCCAGAGCAGCACCACCGTGCAGCACATCGACCAGATGGCGCAGCACCTGGATGGCATCTTCGCGCTGCTGGAAGACGTCAAATCGATCGCCGACCAGACCAACCTGCTGGCCCTGAACGCTGCAATTGAAGCAGCGCGTGCCGGTGAAGCCGGTCGCGGCTTCGCGGTGGTCGCCGACGAAGTGCGCAACCTGTCCGAGCGCTCGACCACGTTCAACGAGCAGATCCGCAAGCTGGCGCACAGCTCCAAGGACGCCATTGCCAAGGTGCGCGAGACGGTCTCGCACATGGCGTCGCGTGACATGGATCGCTCCCGTGAAGCGCGCCAGGAAGCGGCCGCGATGCTCGACAACGTGGCCCAGATCAATGCCTCGCTGGGCGATGGCATGCGCGAAGTCTCCGAGTGTGCCCGTTCGATTGATGGCAGCGTGGCCGAAGCCGTGCGCGCCCTGCAGTTCGAAGACATCGCCACCCAGGCGCTGGGCGGCGTGCACACCCACCTGGACCGCCTGACCGCGATCAACCGCGAAGCAGTCGCCCTGCAGGAACTGCTGCACCGCAACGGCGGCGTGTTCGACGAAGAGATCGCCACCGCCCTGCAGCGCACCGGCAGCCGCCTGCGCGAACTGCGCAGCGAATGGGAACGCCCGCCGCACAAGCCGGTTGCCCAGCAGAGCATGGGCGCCGGCACCGTCGAGCTGTTCTGACCCTGATGTCCGCTGCCCTCGCCGGCAGCCCGCAAGGCCCCGGTTCCTCCGGGGCCTTTGCCTGTGACCCGCCGTTGGATGCATCCTGTACGCGCACCATGACCCTGATCCGTGCCCTGCCCTCCCTCACCGATACCGAGCGCCCGCGCAACGCGAGCGTGCGTGAGCAGCTGCAACAGCTGGAGGATGTGGCACGCGAGGAGATCCGCGAGCTGCAGCAGCTGGCCGATGCGCGGCCGGCGCCGTCCCGCGCGGACGAGGCGCTGCTGGGGCTGGCGTGGGACCTGGGGCTGGATGGGGAAGCGCTGAAGTAGATCCACGCCATGCGTGGATGAAATGGCAGCGGCCACCCACCATTTCAGATTTGTTGCATGGTCTGAATCACCGGCTCCGGGCACACTCATCGCTCTCCCTCCTTGACAGCGTCATGGCATTCAATCCGGAAGAAGCGCAAGAAGCCTTCGAACAGTTTCTGATCATCATGGACGATCAGATTGAATGGCTGATCGAGCAGGCGCAGCAGCGCGGCGTCGACCTAGACGGTAGCCTGGAGAGCCTTGATCGCCTCGAAACCCTGTACACGTTGATGGCCGCAACGTTATCGAAGGACGAGCAGGCTGCCTTGAGAGTTGTGTTTGCACGATATCTTGGGGAAACCGTGTGTCAGCATCACGGCGGCAAATGGACTCTCCCACTGGATGATCCCAAGGACATCAGTTTCAACATGCCGGTTATCGTGGGGCATTCATCCTGCCCGTGGCTGGAGTTCAATCCCATCCACACGATGCGAGCCTATTCACTTCGGCCCAAGCCCGGAATGATCCAAAGCGTCGTTGCGCACAGTGTTGCTCCACGGATTCTGGATCTTAGCGATCTGGTGGAAGAGGACTGACGCCAAGAGGCTGCTTGAGTCGCTGGGCGGCCCCACCCGCATGGTGGCTCGGACCGCCTGCCATCCACGCATGGCGTGGATCTACTGTCCGGGCAGTGGCATGATCCACCGATCCCGATCATGGAAGACCGATGGCCATCGCCCTGATCGCACTCCTGCTGATCGAGACCGTCCTTCTGATGGCCTGGGTGGCCGGTTATTTCAGCTGGGGCATCACCGTGTTCAATGAGCGCATCGCGGCGTCACCGGCCATGCAGTCCCGGCTCTCGCTGGGCAGCCTGGAACGTGACCTGCCGCAGGACAAGTGGCTGCGACTGGCCTTCCATGCGCTGCCCGATGGCAGCATGGCGTTCCGCGAGAGCTTCGCGCCGAGCTTCGGCCTGCGCTACTTCCCCGTGATGCGCGGTCGCATCGTACTCAACGCGCGACGGCACGAGGTGCGGGTGATCGGACTGTGCAGCTGGTTCGTGGCCATCCTGTCGCTGTTGCTGTTGCTGCTGGTGGCGATGCGCCCGATGGTGGCGCCCATGCTGCTGGTGCTGCCGCTGTTCCTGGCCAGCTATCTGGTCCAGAAGCGGCGCTATGCGGCCATCGTCGAAGCGCTGCGCATGCAGTTGAAGGCGGAGTTCCCAAGGTAGATCCACGCCGTGCGTGGATGATCGCGCGTCCAGGCATCAGTGCCGACCAACGGTCGGCACCCACCAAAGCGGATTGCGGTAGATCCACGCCATGCGTGGATAGACACAGCAGCCAAGGTCAGTTCCAACCAGTGCAGCTGATCAGCGCGCCAGCACCACTTCCCCGCTGGCATCGGTACGCAGCGAAACCGGCTGTGGCTGGCGCAGCCACTGCGCCAGGTCGCGCGGGCTGAGCGGGCGCGAGTACAGGTAGCCCTGGATCTCGTCGCAGCCCTGGCGGCGCAGCATGTCTTCTTCCTGGTGTGTTTCCACGCCCTCGGCCACCACCTTCATGCCCAGCGCGTGGCCCAGGTGCACGATGGCCTGGGTCACTTCGGCCGTGCCCGAATCATGCAGCATGCCCTGCACGAAGCTGCGGTCGATCTTCAGGCGGCCCACCGGGAAGCGGTTGAGATAATTGAGGTTGGAGAAGCCGGTACCGAAGTCATCCACCGCCAGCGGCACGCCGTGCCGTTCCAGCACATCGAAGCAATGGCGCAGGATGTCGGTGTCACGGATCAGTGCCGACTCGGTCAGTTCCAGTTCCAGCCGCTGCGGCGGCCAACCATGGGCGTGGCAGATCTCGATCACGCGCTCGGCGAAACCACGGTCACGCAGCTGCACCGCGGAGACATTCACCGCGATGCGGTCGAAGCGCAGGCCGGCGCGGTCCCAGGCGGTGGCCTGGCGGCAGGCTTCATTCAGTACCCAGTCGCCGATGCGCACGATCTCACCGCACTTCTCGGCAATCGGAATGAACTCGGCCGGGCTGCAGTAGCCGATCCCGGGCCGGTGCCAGCGCAGCAGCGCCTCGATTGCAGGTGGCTCGCCGTGGTGGGCATGCAGCAGCGGCTGGTAGGCCAGGCTGAACTCTTCGCGCTCGATGGCGCCGTGCAGGGCGTGCTCAAGCTCCAGCTTGCGCTGGATGCGGGCCAGCGCATCCTGGCTGTAGTACTGGTAGGTATTGCGCCCGGCTTCCTTGGCCGCGTACATCGCGGCGTCGGCAGCACGCAGCAGGGAATCAAAGTCGGTCTGCGCATCGCCCAGCATCGCGATGCCGACGCTGGCGCCGACCTTCAACGTGGTCTCGCCACGGCGCAGCGGCTCGGCCAACGAGGCGATCAGCTTGCGCGCCACGTGGCCGGCGTCTTCCGGCTCGGCCAGATCGCGCAGCACCACGATGAACTCGTCACCACTGAAGCGGCCAAACAGGTCGTTGTTGCGCAGGTTCTGGTGCAGGCGCGTCGCAGCGGCCTTCAGCAGCGCATCACCGGTGGCATGACCGAAGCTGTCGTTGATGGTCTTGAAACCGTCCAGATCGATGAACAGCATCGCCAGCGAGGTGCCACGGTCGCGCGCTTCCTCGATGGCTTCTGCCGTCTGTTCGCCGAGCAGCACGCGATTGGGCAGGCCGGTGAGCAGATCGTAGTGGGCCAGCAGCTCGATGCGCTCGTTGGCCTCGCGCTCGCGGGTGATGTCACGGAACAGCACCACGAAGCGCGGCGGCAGTCCGTCACGGCGATCCAGCTCGATCAGCACCTGCACCCACACGCGCAGGCCCGACTGGCGGTAGAAGCACAGGTCCAGCTGTTCGGGCAGCCCGCCACCGGCAATCCGGACCAGCGCGGCGTCGAAGGCATTGCGCGAATCTTCGGTGTACAGCGCCAGCGCCTGGTCGAGGGTGATCGGCTCCTTGCGCAGGCCGTGGATGCGATAGCACTCCTCGGTCCACTGCATGTGCCGGGTCTGCACCTCGATCTCGCAGCCGCCGATGCGGCCCAGCGCGGAGACGCGGTTGAGCAGCTCGGTACGCCAGCGGATCAGCGCATCGGTCTGGTGCTGCTCGGTGATGTTCTGCACCTGGCCGAGCAAGCGCTTGGGCTGGCCATCCATGTCCAGCAGCGGCTGCATCCACAGCCGCAGATGCTGCGACGGTTCGTGGCCGCGGGTCAGTTCCAGTTCGATGTTGGCGGCCCGGCCATCACGCCACAGACGCCGCCAGGCTGCACGCAACGCACCCCGCGAGCGCGGATGCAGCTGCTTCAGCCAGCGGCGCTGGCCGGGCGCGCTGCCCTGCTCCAGCGCCAGCATCGAGCGCAGTTCCGGCGACCACCAGAAATGACCACTGTTGGGGTCGAACGACCAGCTGCCCATGCTGGCGATGCGCTGGGCCTCGCTCAGGTGCAGCTGCTGTTCCTGAAGCAGCCCTTCCAGCTGCTTCTGTTGTTCGATATCGGTATGCGTGCCGACCATGCGCAGCGGCTGGCCATCGGCGGTGCGCGCGACCACGCGCCCGCGGTCCAGTACCCAACGCCACTGGCCATCGGCCTGGCGGAAGCGGAATTGTGCGCTGTACTGCTCGCTCAAGCCACGCAGATGCTCGTCCAGTGCGACCCGCACCTGGGCGATATCCTCGCTGTGCACGCGGGCCAGGATCTCGGTGGCGGTTTCGTCACCCAGCGCCGGGGTGCGCACCACACGGTCGCTGGGAATGTCCCAGTCCCAGAGGCTGTGCCCGGCACTGTCCAGCGCCAGCTCCCAGCGCCCACCGCCGCCAAGCGGCACCGGTTCGGGAATGCTCAGCGTGAAGGCCAGCAGATTGCCGGCGCCATCGTGCACGGCCCGCAGGTGGCCGTCGTAGTGCCCGTGCGGGCCACCCGGCAGCGTGCAGGCCACGATGCCGCCATCGGCGGCCATCAGGCGCAGATCTTCCAGCATCGGCGCATACGCAGCCACGGTAGCCGGCAAGCCGTGCTCGCGCGCAGCCGGATTGGCCGCCAGCGGGCGGCCCGTGCGGTCGACGATGACCAGCGCCGACGCAAGCGGGTGCTGCAGCAGGCTGGCGATGATCCCTTGGTCCACGCGATCTTGCTCCGGATGACACGCCCGTCAGCGGGGCACGCAGTGGTTAACGGCGCCTGCGGCGGATAATTGAGTGGTCTGGGCGCACCTGCGCGGTAAGATGGCCGGCGCCCCTTTCTTCCGCCCTGTCCATGCCCGCAGAACCGACCGGCAACGCCCCAGTTCCCGACCCGCGAATGGCGCAGGCGCTGAGCCGCGACCGGCGCCGGGTGGTGCTGAGCTACCTGGCGATGGCGCTGGCCTGGATGATCTCCACCGACAGTGCGGTGCAGGCACTGGTGCCTGACCCGCAGCAGGCGGCCTTGTGGCAGGGCCTGAAGGGCTCGTTCTTCGCCCTTGCCAGTGCGGGCCTGCTGTATCTGCTGCTGCGCCCGCTGGCCGAGCACGTGCTGCACACCCATGCACGCCAGCAGGCCTCGGAGCTGCGCCTGCGGCAGATGTTCGAAGGCAACCCCGGCCCGATCCTGGTCTATGACCTCGATACGCTGGCGATCCTCGATGCCAATCCGGCGGCCTGCACCGCCTTCGGCTGGGACCGTGACGAACTGCTGGAGCAGACCATCGACGCGTTGTGGCCGCCAGGCCAGGACCAGGCACTGCAGACCAAGCTGGAGGCGATCCGCGAGGCACCAGAGGAACTGTGCATCCTGCGTACCCAGCTGCAGCTGCGTGACGGCTCGCTGCGGCAGATGGAGCTGCGCTCCAACGCCATCAGCTACGACGGCCACAACGCCCGCTTGTTGATTGCCATCGACCGCACTGCGGAGGATCTGGCGCAACTGCGCCGCGACCAGGCGCTGGCCCGGGTGGAAGAAGCCCACGAGCTGGCCCGCATCGGCGCCTGGGAGCTGGACCCGTCCACCGGGCTCGGCCGTTATTCCAATCAGGTCTACCGCCTGCTGGGTCGCCGCCCGCCCGAGGCCCGGCGCTGGCATCGCTTCGACGAACTGCTGGTGCCGGCCGATCCGGCCACCGCTACCCAGACCGAACAGCTGCTGGCCGAACTCTGCTCCGGCGATCCCGTGCACGTGGACGTGCTGCTGCCGCTGTTGTCGATGGATGGCCGCGCCTTGATGGTGCATCTGCGTGCTGCCAGCGGCATCGACGAGGCCGGCCGCAATCGCGTGCTGGGCACGCTGCAGGACGTGACCGAGCGTGAGCAGTCGCGACGCCTGCTGCGCGAGCGTGAGGAGCAGTTCCGCGAGCTGGTACGGGTACTGCCCGATGGCGTGGTGATCCTCTCCGAAGAACACGTGTTGTACGCCAATGCCTGGGCCGCCAGCCTGTTCGGCTATGGCAGCCACACCCTGCTGGGCGAGCCGCTGTCGGCACTGGTGGGCAACGCCGATCTGTCCCGCGTGCGCAGCCAGCTGCGTGCCGGCCAGCCCCACCTGGGGCCCGGTCACAGCAGCGTGGTGGCGATGCAGCGCGCTGATGGCCGCAGCTTCCATGCCGGCCTGGCGGTAGGTGAAGTGCGTTATGGCGGACGCGACTGCAAGCTGCTGATCGTGCGCGACCTGAGCGATTCCGAGCGGACCCGCAGTGCGTTGGAAACCAGCAACCGTGAACTGCAGGCGATGGCCGGCCGCCTGTTCTCGCTGCAGGAGGATGAACGCCGCGCGATCTCGCGCGATCTGCACGACGACATCGGCCAGGCGATCACGGCGATCAAGTTGTCCGCCTACGCAGCACAGGACGAAGATGATCCGCAGCGCCGCGCCGAGGATCTGGCGCAGATCGTCAGCCTGGCCGATACCACGGTGGCCAAGCTGCGCGACATCTCTACCCTGCTGCGCCCGCCGCAGCTCGACGCGCTGGGCCTGGAAGCAGCCTTGAGCTGGCAGGCACGGGTACTGTTCCGTTCGTCGCCGGTGGAACTGCTGGCCGAGATCGAGCCCCTGCCGCACCGTCCCGACAACAGCATCGAGCAGGCCTGCTTCCGTATCGCGCAGGAAAGCCTGACCAACGTATTGCGCCACGCCCGTGCCAGCCAGGTGCAGCTGCAGCTGCGCGATGTCGGCCAGCGCGGCCTGCACCTGCAGATCCGCGACGATGGCGAGGGTTTCGACCCCGATGGTCCGCGCGGGCTGGGCCTGATCGTGATGCGTGAGCGC
The DNA here is from genome assembly GCF_010608305.1 of Stenotrophomonas sp. AS012628. NCBI lineage: Bacteria > Pseudomonadati > Pseudomonadota > Gammaproteobacteria > Lysobacterales > Lysobacteraceae > Stenotrophomonas > Stenotrophomonas sp. AS012628. The sequence goes on from NZ_VMBJ01000001.1 coordinate 246,133, forward strand.
GCGCAGAGCGTCGGTGGCCATGTGCGGATCGAATCCGCGCACGGCGAAGGCACGCTGATCGACGTCCACCTCCCCTACCAGGCGGCCAGCATGGCCGCCGCTGAGTCACCGGAATACTGAGCCTATGTGGAATCCCAACCAGCCCCCGGTCAGCATCGATGATGCGCCTGATCGCCTTGGCGCCGGCAACCCCGAGCTGCAGGTAATGGTCGCCGAGGCGGCCTCGGGCGGCACCGCACTGATGCTGATGCATGTCGACATCGACCACTTCGCTTCGGTCAACGAAAACATGAGCGCCGAGGTGGGTGACCAGGCCCTGGCGCTGGTGGCGCAGCGGTTGCAGTCCTACCTGCGCGGGCGCGGCAAGCTGTGGCGCCACGGCAGCGATGAGTTCCTGATCGCCGTGCCACGCACGGCCGACGTGCCGCTGCCGGAGGACTTTGCCGAGGAGATCCGGCAGCAGATGGAGCTGCCCCTGTCGGTGCTGCCGTATACGTTGTTCATGACCGGCAAGCTGGGCGTGAGCCTGTGCCCGGACCATGCAAGCAGCGCCTCACGCCTGCTCGATCATGCCGAGGATGCGCTGTACCAGGCGGCCCGCGAAGGCGGCAACGCGGTGCGCATCCACGCCGTGGACACGCCGCCGAGCGCGCACAGCGAGAGCATCATCGCGCGCCAGATCGTCGACGCGATCCCCAATGGCGAGCTGAAGCTTCGCTACCAGCCGCTGGTCAGTGCCCGCGACGGCCACGTGGTGGGCATGGAGGCGCTGCTGCGCTGGCAGTCGCCGACGCTGGGCATGCTGGTGCCGGAGCGCTTCATGCGCACCGCCGAACGGCTGGGCATCATCGTGCAGATCGGCACCTGGGTGCTGGAGGGCGCGCTGAAGCAGGCCCGCCTGTGGCGCGACCAGGGCTTCGACGACTTCACCATCGCCGTGAACGTCTCCACCCTGCAGTTGCTGCGGCCCAACTTCTTCGCAGAAGTCATGGGCCTGATCCAGGCGGCGGGCGTGCCGGCGCAGATGCTGACGCTGGAGATCAACGAAAGCGCGCTGACCAACAACGTCAACTTCGTGCACGAGACGCTGGCCAACCTGCGCAACGAAGGCATCAGCCTGAGCCTGGACAATTTCGGCACCGGCGATTCCAGCCTGAGTGCGCTGGTGCGCTACCCGGTGGACAAGCTGAAGATCGACCGCAGCTTCATCAAGAGTGCGCCGGCCGGTAACCGCGAAGCGGCCATCGCCCGTGCGATCATCGCCATGGGCCACCAGCTGGGCATGACCGTGATCGCCAACGGCGTGGAATCGCAGGCGCAGCTGGGCTTCCTGCGCCGCAACGACTGCGACGTGTTCCAGGGCTACCTGTTCGGCGAACCGATGTCGGCCGATGCCGCCGGCATGACCCTGCGCCGCCGCTACCTGCGCCCGGAGGCCTTTGCCGAGACCCGTCCCGACCGCACGCTGCTGTTGCTGGACGACGAGGAGAACGTGCTGCGCTCGCTGGTGCGCCTGTTCCGTCGCGATGGCTACCGCATCCTGGCCGCCGGCAACGTGCGCGATGCGTTCGACCTGCTGGCGATCAACGACGTGCAGGTGATCCTGTCCGACCAGCGCATGAGTGACATGAGCGGCACCGAGTTCCTGGGCCGGGTGAAGATGCTGTACCCGGACACGATCCGCCTGGTGCTGTCCGGTTACACCGATCTGAACACCGTGACCGACGCGATCAACCGCGGTGCGATCTATCGCTTCCTGACCAAGCCGTGGAACGACGACGAGCTGCGCAAGCACATCCACCAGGCGTTCCGCACCTATGAGGAGCAACGCCGCAGCAACGCCGGTCCGGCGCCGGTGGAAAGCGGAGATGGCGGTGAGGATCGTCCGCTGCGGTGACCCACATGTAGAGTCGATCAGCGCGGCTGCTTCACCGGCAGCACCACGCGGAAGCGCGAGCCCACGCCCGGGGTGCTGTCCAGGTCGATGCGGCCGTGGTGCTTGTTGATGATGCTGTAGGAGATCGACAGGCCCAGGCCGGTGCCGCTGCCAACGGGCTTGGTGGTGAAGAACGGATCGAAGATGCGCTGGCGCAGTTCCGGCGAGATGCCGCCGCCGGTGTCCTCGAATTCGACCCACACGTGATCGCCATCAACGCCGGTGCGCACCGTGATCGTGCCGCGCTCGGCGATGGCATGGCCGGCGTTGAGCAGCAGGTTCATGTAGACCTGGTTCAACTCCGACGGCAGGCATTCCACCAGCGGTAGCTGGCCGAACTCCCGCACCAGGGTGACCTTGTACTTCAGCTCGTTCCAGATGATGTTGATGGTCGATTCCAGGCCTGCGTGCAGGTCGACCAGCTTCCACGATTCGTCGCGGCCGGAATACGAGAAGTCCTTCAGGTCACGCACGATGCGGGTGACCCGCTCGATGCCTTCGCGCGATTCAGCCATCAGCTGCGGCAGGTCACGGCTGATGAAATCGATGTCCAGACGGTCACGGATATCGTCGATTTCCGGAATCAACGCCTTCGGGTCCGGCGCGCGCAGGGCGCGTTCGTAGGCTTCGATCACCGTGAACAGGCTGCGTAGGTATTCCTGCAGGCTGCCCAGGTTGGAGTGCACGTAGCCGATCGGGTTGTTGATCTCGTGCGCGACGCCGGCAGCAAGCTGGCCGATCGAGGCCATCTTTTCCGACTGCAGCAGCTTTTCCTGGGTGCCGTTCAGGCGCAGGTAGGCCTGGCGCAGCTCGGCATGGCGCTGCTGCAGCTCGCGCTCGTAGTCTTCCTGCCCCTCGATATGGCGGAACAACGCCAGGAAGTTCCCCTGGCCCACCGGGCCGTGGTGATACAGATGGGCGATGACCACGCCCTCGCCCAGCGGCAGGCTGCCATTCCAGTGACCATGCTGGCGCGCCTGTTCCAGGGCATCGGGCGGCAGCAGTTCACGCAGGCGCTGCGGTGGTGGCAGACCGCCACCCTCGCCGCTGGCCAGCAGGTTCTGCGCGGCCGGATTGGCCAGCGCCACCTGCCCGTCTTCAGTGAACAGCAGCAGCCCTTCGCGCAGGCGCTCAAGCAGGGCCTGCAGCACCGGCTGTGGCGGAAGGGGGGCGGTAACCAGGGCGTTGGCAGCGGACACGGCGACTCGGGGCATTCGAACAGGCGCCCAATATACGCGGTCACGCAGCGGGCTTCAGCCCGCAGGAATGGGTTGTGCGACCGCCGTCGCGTCAGGCGACGGCGAGTGGACGGCGCGCAGTGACGGTGTGCGCCTGGCCCTTGGCATCGTAGGCCGAGGCATCTTCGGTGCGGCCGAGCTGGCGCAATGCCCAGTTGACCTCGCGGCGGCGGCGCGACAGCAGTACGCCGTTGGCGCGGTTGCGCTCGGCCAGTTCCTGCAGCTGTTCGCCCTCGCCCACCGGCGGCGCGCCTTCCAGCGCACGCAGCGCCTCCAGCTTGGCGCCGGTGGCCCGAATCAGGGCGTGCACGTCGTGCTCGACCAAGGCCTGGCGTTCAACGTCCAGGGCCTGGGCAAGGCGCTGCAGCGGCTCGCTCATCGCCGCGGTCATCCGTGCAGCTGCTGGTCCAGCTCGAGCATGCGCGATGCGATCGCGTCCGGATTGATCTTGTAGGTGCCGTTCTGCAGCGATTCGCGCACGGCGGCCACGCGCTGGGCGTCGATCGCCGGGGCGGTGGTCAGCTCACGCTCGATGGCCTGCAGATTGGTGGCCTCGCCGGTCAGGCGCAGGCTGTCGGCCGCTTCGACCGGACGTGCTGCCGCATCGGTGCTGACGCCGGGCTTGTTGGCCGGGGTCGTCACGCTGCGCAGTGCCTGGGGGACCTGCAGGTTGCCGTCGATTTTCTGGCTCATGGGGTGTCCTGGAGTTGCCGTTCACAAGGGATAACGGCCGCAGGGCCGTGATCTTTAGGGATATTTTGCGGTAAATCAACGCGCCACGATTACGTCACCGGCGGCATCGACCGTGCCTTGCACGATCCGCCGCGAGGACAGGTTCTCTACCGAGACCCGTTCGTTTTCACCGGCATCGCCCATCGCGCGACCGGCAATGCGGACCTCGACCGAGCCGCGACGCGATACCAGGGCCACATTGTCTCCCCTCTTGATGAGACGCTGCACCACCAGATCGTTGTTCGACAGCAGGGCTCCGGCCTGCAACGGACGGCGGGCGATGCGGCCGATCGCCGCGTTGGGATCGGCCAGCACTGCACCGGCAATCCGGGCGGCGTCACGCTGGGCAGTGGTGATATCGGCGGCGGTGAGGGTTTCTCCAGTGCCGATTCCACGATTGAGCACCAGCACGGTCTGGTTGCGCCGTACCTTCACCGGCACGAACAGGCGCCAGCCACCGGCATCGGGGCAGCTGACTTCGACCGTGGTGTTGGCGGTGGGCTGCACCTGCAGCGCGCCACCACACCTGGGCAGGCGCAGCGCATCGGCCACCTGGGCCTCGCCCTCGCTGCCGGCCGGCAGCGTCGACAACGCCGCGGCGCGAATGCTGGCCACCGGCTGCCAGTCGGCGGCAACCGCCCACGGCGAGGCCAAGGCCAACGCGATGGCGAAGAGAGATGTGACCCGGCGCATGGCGCCTCCTGTCGATGGGATCTGGCCCTGGTGCGTGCAAGGGGTGTGCCAGATGGGCAGAGCTGCGTTTTGTAGAGTCGAGCCTCGGTCGAACATGGCGCGACGCCACAATTGCGGTGCGGACCACGCGGGCGGCAGAGCGCCCTCAAGTTCCGCCACTGCGGCGCCGATACAGCAGCCATGTCCCATGACCTGCTCAACCGGATCGACCAGCGGACCCGACTGGCCGGCCACAATCGCCTGGCGCTGCTGCTGTTCCGTCTCGGCGGACGTCAGCTTTTTGGCGTCAATGTCTTCAAGGTGCAGGAGGTCCTGCGGCGCCCGGAGCTGTTCCAGGTGCCCGGGCTGCCCAGCCAGTTCTCCGGCGTGGCCGACGTGCGCGGCCGTTCGGTGCCGGTGCTGGACCTCGGGCTGGCGATCGGCCATCCCGAGCGCGAGCCCGATGCGGACACCTCGCCCGGCTATCTGGTCGTCACCGAATTCAACCGTTCGATCCAGGGCTTCCTGGTCAGCGGCGTGGAGCGCATCGTCAACATCGCGGTGGAAGACATCCACCCGCCGCCGGAACTGGGCGCCGAATCGAGCTACCTGACCGCGGTGACCCGCTTCCAGGGCGAGCTGATCCAGGTGATCGACGTGGAAAGCGTACTGGCCGACATCGCCCAGGTCCGTGGCGAAGCGGTGCTGGACCCGACCATGGCAATGCCGGCCGACGGCCCGCAGCTGCAGGTGCTGGTGGTGGACGACTCGCGCGTAGCCCGCCAGCAGATCCGCAGCGTGCTGGACCAGCTGGGGGTGGGCGCCACCCTGCTTTCCGATGGCAAGCAGGCACTGGACCACCTGCTTCAGATCCATGCCTCCGGCGAGAACCCGGCCGAGCGCTACGCCATGGTCATCTCGGACATCGAGATGCCGGCCATGGACGGCTATACGCTGACGACGGAAATCCGGCGCCATCCGGGCCTGGCCGGCCTGTACGTGCTGCTGCACACCTCGCTGTCGGGCGTATTCAACAATGCGATGGTCGAGCGCGTCGGCGCCAACGCCTTCGTCGCCAAATACTCGCCTCACGAACTGGCTGACTTCGTGCTGGACCGCCTGCGCAAGGTCGCGATGGCGGCGTAGGGCCGCGTCACGGGTCTCCGCCGGGCATGGCCCGGCGCTACCACAACCTCCCCGACCCCTGGGCTAGCGCCGGACCATGCCCGGCGGACGCGATGTCGCGCGTGCTTTGGCACACCCCTTGCAGCTTCCCGGGCAACGTTCCCGTGGGAGTGCACCGTGCGCAACCTGATTACCGACTACCTGGGCGTCCACGCCCAGGCCATGCCGTTGCGCGAACAGCGGATGAAGCTGATCGCCAGCAACCTCGGCAATGCCGACACTCCCGGCTACAAGGCCCAGGACCTGGACTTCGATGCCGCCCTGCGCCATGCCCAGGGGCAGGATGCCAACGGCCTGATGACCACCACCAACGAGCAGCACTACGAAATCAGTAGTGGCCTGAATCCGTTCCAGATCGCGCGCGACGGCGTACAGCCCAGCCTGGACGGCAACACCGTCGATCCCGATGCCGAGCGTGCCGCCTATGGCCGCGCCGCACTCGAATACCGCGCTTCGCTCAGCTTCGTCGAGAGCAAGGTGCGTTCCATGCTGACCGCGATCACGGGGCAATAAGCCATGAGCAACCTGCCGATCTTCGATATCGCCGGCTCCGCGCTGCAGGCGCAGTCGGTGCGCATGAGCACCATCGCCTCCAACCTCTCCAACGCCGACACCGTCGCCGGTTCCGCCGACGCCGTGTACAAGCCGCTGGAGCCGATCTTCCAGGCCGTGACCAGCAAGAACGATCCGAACATCACCTCGGTGAAGGTCAAGGAGATCACCCAGAGCGAGGCCGCGCCGATCAAGCGCTATGAGCCGGGCCACCCGCTGGCCGATGGCGATGGCTACATCTACCAGCCCGACGTCGATCCGGTGGCGCAGATGGTCAACCTGATCTCGACCTCGCGTAACTACCAGGCCGGCGTGGAGATGCTGACCACCGCCAAGGAACTGGCCCTGGCCACCCTGACCATGGGCCGCTGAGGCCCGCAGTACCGGATACCGCCATGACCACCGCCGTCAACAACCAGACCAGCCAGGACGTCTACGCCGCACTCGGCCTGAACGCCCCGAACAGCAACGCTACGAAAAAGAAGAACACGCTGGACCAGGCCGACTTCCTGCGCCTGATGACCGAGCAGCTGCAGCATCAGGATCCGCTGAAGCCGATGGACAACACGCAGATGGTCGCGCAGATGGCGCAGATGTCCACCGTGCAGGGCATCACCGATCTGAACAAGACGGTGAAGGGCTTCCAGGAATCGATGGCCAGCGACCAGGTACTGCGCGGTGCCGCGCTGGTCGGTCACCAGGTGCTGGTGCCGTCGGAAAAGCTGGTATTGGAAAAGGAAGGCAGCGTCGAAGGCACGGTGGCCGCACCCTCGGCCGGCATCGTAACCGTCGACATCACTGACGCCAACGGCACCAAGGTCACCTCGCTGAGCGTAGAAGCCAAGGCCGCTGGTGAAACCGCGTTTCAGTGGGACGGCAAGGACGCCAACGGCAAGCGCATGGAACCGGGCAAGTACTCCATCGTCGCCAACCACGTCGACACCACAGGGAAGAGCACCAAGTTGTCCACCTTCGTGCAGGCCCCGGTGGAGAGCGTGACCGTCGGTTCCGACGGTCTGTACCTGAACCTCAAGGGCCTGGGCACGGCCCCGATTGACTACGTGCTCCGCGTCAGCTGAGCCGCACATTCCGCATCAACCAGGAGCATCCCATGGGCTTCAACGTCTCTCTGTCCGGCATCAATGCCGCCAACACCGACCTGAGCGTCACCGCCAACAACGTCGCCAACGTCAACACCGCCGGCTTCAAGCAATCGCGCGCCGAATTCGCCGACCTGTTCGCCTCCACCAGCTACGGCCTGTCGAAGAACCAGACCGGCTCGGGCGTCCGTGTTTCCAATGTCGCCCAGCAGTTCATCCAGGGCCACAATGAACAGACCGGCCGCAGCCTGGACATGGCGATCTCCGGTGAGGGCTTCTTCACCATGAACATGAACGGCTCGCGCGTGTACTCGCGTGCCGGCAATTTCCAGACCGATTCCGCCGGTTACGTGATCAACCCGCAGGGCGCGCGACTGCAGGTGTTCGCGCCGAATGCCGATGGCACCAACTTCGATGCAGGCCGTCTGGTCGACCTGCAGCTGCTGACCACCGACAGCCCGCCGAAGCAGACCAGCGAAGTGAAGGTCGGCTTCACCCTGCCGGCCAACGCCAAGCAGCCGACGGTCGCAAATTTCGATCCAACCGACTCCAACAGCTACAACCATTCCAGCGGTGGCATCACCGTGTACGACTCGCTGGGCGTCAGCCATATCCAGGTCTCGTACTTCGTGAAGGGCGCCAATCCAAACGAGTGGACCGTGCACAACTACGTGGACGGCCAACCGGCCGGCACCCCGACCGCGGTCGCCTTCGATAACAGCGGCAAGCTGACCACTCCGGCCAACGGCAAGGTCAGCCTCGGCACGTTCACCCCGACCACCGGCGCCGGTCAGCTCAACATGACGCTGGATATCAGCGGCTCGACCCAGTACGGAGAGAAGTTCGCTCTGCGCAACACCCAGCAGGACGGCTATGCCGCCGGCAAGCTCAACGAGATCACCGTGTCGGAAACCGGCGTGGTCTATGCCCGCTATTCCAACGGTGACGACAAGCCCCTCGGCCAGGTCGCACTGACCACCTTCAACAACCCGCAGGGCCTGGAGCAGAAGGGCAACAACCTGTGGGTGGAGACGTTCGAGTCGGGTACGCCGCGCACCGGCATGCCGGACACCTCCAACCTCGGCAAGATCCAGGCCGGCTCGCTGGAAGCGTCCACCGTCGACCTCACCGAGCAGCTGGTCAACATGATCACCGCGCAGCGCAACTTCCAGGCCAACGCGCAGATGATCACGACCCAGGATCAGATCACCCAGACCGTCATCAACATCCGTTGATGACGCGCTGACCCTGTCACGGAACTCCCCGCATGGATAAAGCCCTTTACGTGGCGATGACCGGTGCCCGCGCCTCCCTGCAGGCGCAGGGCACGCTCAGCCACAACCTCGCCAACTCCGACACCCCCGGCTTCAAGGAAGCGCTGGCCAACACCGAAGCCTTCCCGATCCGTGGCCCGGGCTTTGCCTCGCGGGTGGATGCGCTGCATGTCGACGCCGGGTTCAACCGCACGCCCGGTTCGCAGCACATCACCGGCAAGCCGCTGGATCTGTCCCTGCAGACCGGCACCTGGCTGGCCGTGCAGTCCAGTGACGGCAGCGAGGCCTACACGCGCGGCGCGGCGTTGTCGGTGACGCCGAACGGCCAGCTGGTGACCTCCAGCGGCCGTCCGGTACTGGATGACAACAACAACCCGATCGCCATTCCGCCCTACCAGGCGATGGAGATCGGTGCCGACGGCACGCTCTCGATCATCCCGCAGGGCGAAGGCCCGCAGACCATGGCACAGATCGGTCGCATCAAAGTGGTGCAGGCACCGGATGAACGCCTGGAGCGTGGCTTGGATGGCCTGTTCCGCAACACCGACCCACGCCAGCCGTTCGCACCGGCACAGGGCACGGCCGTGCACAGCGGCCAGCTGGAAGGCAGCAACGTGGACGCCGCTGGCGCGCTGGTGCAGATGATCCAGCTGCAGCGCCAGTACGAAATGCAGGTGCAGGTGATCAAGCACGGCGACGAGAACGCGCGCAGCGCCAACAGCATGCTGCGCCTGGGCAGCTGACGGAATTCCGGCGCCGGCTGATGCCGGCGCTGGCACACCGCTTGCACACCCGCATTCAAGGGCCGCACCACGCGGCCGGCTTCACCAGACAGGACACCGAAGATGAACCAGGCATTGTGGATCGCGAAAACCGGACTGGATGCGCAGCAGATGCGCATGTCGGTGGTTTCCAACAACCTCGCCAACACCAACACCACCGGCTTCAAGCAGGACCGTGCCAGTTTTGAAGACCTGCTGTACCAGCAGGTGCGCCAGCCCGGCGGCTCTTCGTCGGCGCAGACCCAGTTGCCGACCGGCCTGCAGCTCGGCACCGGCGTGCGCGTGGTCGCCACCGCCAAGAATTTTGAACAGGGCGGCCAGCAGCAGACCGGCCGCGCCCTGGACGTGATGGTCAACGGCCGCGGCTTCTTCGAAGTTCAGATGCCTGATGGCAGCTCGGCCTACACCCGTGATGGCTCGTTCAAGATCAACCAGGACAGCGAACTGGTCACCAACAGCGGCTACCCGGTGCAGCCTGGCATCCAGATTCCCGAAGGCGCGCAGTCGGTGACCATCGGTACCGACGGCACCATCAGCGTGAAGATGGCCGACGGTGCGGCGTCGGTGGAAGTGGGTGCGCTGACCCTGACCGACTTCGTCAATCCGGCCGGCCTGCAGGCTCGCGGCGAGAACCTGTTCCTGGAGACCACCGCTTCCGGTCCGGCACAGAACGGCAACCCCGGGCTCAACGGCCTCGGCACCGTGGTGCAGGGCGCGCTGGAAGGCAGCAACGTCAACGTGGTGGAAGAGCTGGTGTCGATGATCGAAACCCAGCGCGCCTACGAAATGAACGCCAAGGCGATCTCCACCACCGATTCGATGCTCGGCTACCTCAACAACAAGCTCTGACCGGCCAAACCGGGAAACCGCCATGTCGCCCATTTCCAACTTCGCCCGCACTGCCCTCGCCTGCGCCGTGGCCGCCCTGCTCGGTGGCTGCGTGATCGCCGGCGACGTGCGTCCCTACCCGACGATGGCGCCGATCCAGCCGATCATGCCGCCGCAGGCCCAGCCGACCGCGGGTGCCATCTATGCCGCCGGCCCGACCCTGCAGCTGTATTCGGACCGCCGCGCACGCGATGTTGGCGACCTGCTGACCATCACCCTGCTGGAAAACACCACCGCGCAAACCAGTGCGAATACCGCAACCAACAAGGAATCGAACCTGAGCCTGGGCACGCCGTCCATTCTCGGCGCGCCGGTCACCCTCGGCGGTAAGGACATCCTGAGTGCCACGGCCAAGGGCGCGCGTGACTTCACCGGCAAGGGCAACAGCGCGCAGAGCAACCGCCTGCAGGGCAGCGTCACGGTCACCGTGGTCCAACGCCTGCCAAACGGCAACCTGGTTGTACAGGGGCAGAAGAACCTGCGGCTGAACCAGGGCGATGAACTGGTGCAGGTGCAGGGCATCGTCCGCCCGGGCGACATCAGCCAGGACAACACCATTCCGTCCAGCCGCGTGGCCGAGGCCCGCATCGTCTATGGCGGCCGCGGCCCGGTCGCGCAGTCCAACGCGATGGGCTGGCTGAGCCGCTTCTTCAACTCCGGCCTGACGCCGTTCTGAGTATGGGCATGAAACTCTTCTCCTCTTCCTCCTGGCAGCGACGCATGGCGTCGCTCTACTGTGGCGTGCTCATGGTCTTCGCAGTGGTTGCCCCGGCCAGCGCCGAGCGCATCAAGGACCTGGCCCAGGTCGGCGGCGTGCGCGGCAATGCGCTGGTGGGCTATGGCCTGGTGGTCGGCCTGGATGGCAGCGGCGACCGCACCAGCCAGGCCCCCTTCACCGTGCAGAGCCTGAAAAACCTGCTTGGCGAGCTGGGCGTCAACGTACCGCCGAACGTCAACCCGCAGCTGAAGAACGTGGCCGCCGTGGCGATCCACGCCGAACTGCCGCCGTTCGCCAAGCCGGGCCAGCCGATCGACATCACCGTATCGTCGATCGGCAATGCGGTCTCGCTGCGTGGCGGTTCGCTGCTGATGGCGCCGCTGCGTGGCGCCGACGGCCAGATCTACGCGATCGCCCAAGGTAACCTGATCGTCGGCGGCTTTGGTGCGCAGGGCAAGGACGGTTCCCGTGTCTCGGTGAACGTGCCCAGCGTCGGCCGCATTCCCAACGGTGCCACGGTTGAACGCGCCCTGCCCGATCCGCTGGCCAACGGCGGCGACATCACCCTGAACCTGCACAACAATGACTTCACCACGGTCTCGCGCATGGTCGCCGCGCTCAACAACGCCTTTGGCGAAGGTGCGGCACGTGCGGTCGACGGCGTGACCGTGGCGGTCACCGCGCCGACCGATCCGGGCGCACGCATTGGCCTGCTGGCGCGCATCGAGAACCTGGAACTGACCCCGGGCAGCGCCCCGGCCAAGGTGGTGGTCAATTCGCGCACCGGCACCGTGGTCATCGGCCAGCAGGTGCGCGTGGGACCGGCTGCGATCTCGCATGGTTCGCTGACCGTGACCATCCAGGAAAACACCAACGTCAGCCAGCCCAATGCGCTGTCCGGCGGCCGCACCGTGGCCAGCCCGCAGTCGACCATCACTGCCACCAACGACGGCAGCCGCATGTTCAAGTTCAGCGGCGGCACCACCCTGGACGAGATCGTGCACGCGGTGAACGCGGTAGGCGCGGCACCGGGCGATCTCATCGCGATCCTGGAAGCCCTGAAGCAGGCCGGCGCCCTGAGTGCCGAGCTCGAGGTGATCTGATATGCGCATCAATCCCGCATTCGATCTGCACCCGGCGCAACAGAACGATCCGGCCAAGATCGACAAGGTCGCGCGCCAACTGGAAGGCCAGTTCGCGCAGATGCTGGTCAAGAGCATGCGTGACGCCAGCTTCGGCGACTCGCTGTTCCCCGGCGAAAACAAGATGTTCCGCGACATGTACGACCAGAAGATTGCCGAGGCGATGACCCGCGGCAAGGGCCTGGGACTGTCGGGCATGATCAGCCGGCAGCTGTCCGGGCAGGCCGCCGAGGGTCCGGCGCTGGATACCCGCGTGGATCCGGCCAAGGCCAGCCGCGCCTACCAGCTCAATGCACCGGCCAAGCCGGCACCGTCGCTGCCATTGGAAGATGGCAGCCAAGCGGTGCGCCTGCTGCAGCAGATGGCCGCCGGCGCCCAGTCGGGCGCACACGCCGCGGTTGCGCCGATGGAACAGGCGCTGGACCTGATCGCCGGGCGCGAAAGCAGCAGCATGCACCGCTCGCTGGGCACCGAAGATCCGTACATCGGCAGCCTGCAGGGCGAGGACTGGGCCGCCAGCAGCGACCAATGGGCGGCCACCGCCAGCAACCGCGGCACGGCCATCAGCCCAGCCGATGCGATGGCCACGCGCACCGCCGTCGCCCAGCTGGGCGAACACACCCCGGAAGGTTTCGTAGCCAGCATCTGGCAGCACGCACAGAGCGCAGCCAAGGAGCTGGGCGTGGATGCCCGCGCCCTGGTCGCCCAGGCGGCGCTGGAAACCGGCTGGGGCAAGCGCCACATCAAGCATGCCGACGGCAGCACCTCGCACAATCTGTTCGGCATCAAGGCCAATGGCTGGAACGGCCAGCGCGCCACGGCCGGCACCCACGAATATGTCGATGGCGTGCGCCGCAACGAGACCGCCAGCTTCCGCGCCTACAGTTCGCCGGCCGAGAGCTTCGCCGACTACGTGCGCCTGCTGAAGACCAGCCCGCGTTACCAGCAGGCCCTGCAGGCCGGCACCGACGTGCAGGGCTTCGCCCGCGGCCTGCAGCGCGCCGGCTATGCCACCGATCCGCGCTATGCGGCCAAGATCGCCGCGATCGCCGGCGGACCGACCATCGAGCGCGCCGTCAGCGCCGTTGCCGATGCCGGCTCGCGCCTTGGCCAGACCTTCGCCAGCACCGCAACTGCGGCGCTGGGTATCACTCGTCGTTGAGGAACCCCATGTCCAGCGTACTTTCCACCGGTACCGGTGCCCTGCTCGCCTTCCAGCGTGCATTGGCGACCACCAGCCACAACGTGGCCAACCTCAATACACCCGGCTACAGCCGGCAGAAGGTCAACTTCGCCACCGCCGATCCGCAGAACTACGGCTATGGCACGGTCGGCAACGGCACCCGTATCACCGACATCCGCCGCACCGCCGACCAGCTGGCGATCTCGCGGCTGCTCGACAGCAGCGGTGAACTGGCGCGCCTGAAGCAGCTTTCCAGCATGGCCGACCGGGTCAACTCGCTGTTCTCCGACGCCGCCACCAACGTGGCCGGTGTGTGGTCGAACTTCTTCGACTCGGTCAGCGGCCTGTCCTCCAATGCCTCCGGCACCGCCGACCGCCAGAACATGCTCGACGGCGGCAAGGCGCTGGCCAACCGCTTCGTGCAGCTCAACACGCACCTTAACAACCTCAACAGCGAGGTCAACAACGGCCTGATGGCCGGTGCCACCGAGGTCAACCGCCTGGCGCAGGAGATCGCGCAGATCAACGGTGCCATCGGCACCAACATCGCCACGGCTGCGCCTGACCTGCTCGATCGCCGCGACCAGCTGATCACCCAGTTGATCGGCTACACCGGTGGCACGGCAGTGATCCAGGACGGCGGCATCATGAATGTCTACACCGCCGGCGGCAACGCGCTGGTGGTGGGTACCACGGCGACCAAGGTCACCACCGTGGCCGACCCGTACCAGCCCGAGCGCCTGCAGCTGGCTCTGGAGACGCAGGGCAATACGATCCGGCTTGACGCAAAGGCGGTCGGTGGCCAGATCGGTGGCCTGCTGGAGTTCCGCGACACCGTGCTGACCCCGGCCCAGGCCGAACTGGGCAAGCTCGCCGTGGGCCTGGCCGAAACGTTCAACCAGGCCCATCACCAGGGCGTGGACCTGTATGGCCAGCTGGGTGGCGACTTCTTCAACATCGGCAACCCGCGCGTCACCGCCAACAACAGCAATACCGGCACTGCCAGCCTCAGCGCGACCTATGGCGACCTGGGCAAGCTGGACGCGCAGAACGTGGTGCTGCAGTTCGATGGCACCAACTGGAAGGCCAGCCGGGCCGACACCGGCGCCAGCGTGCCGCTGACCGGTTCGGGCACCGCTGCCGACCCGTTGATGATCAACGGCGTCAAGCTGGTGGTCGGCGGCACGCCGTCGGCCAACGACCGCTTCCTGCTGCAGCCCACCGCAGGTGTGGCCGGCAGCATGGAGATGGCCATCACCGATCCGTCGCGCATTGCCGCTGCGGCTGCGGTCAAAGGCGCGGCCGCGACCGCCAACACCGGTACCGGCAAGCTGAGCGGCGTGACCGTGACCGATGCGAGCAACGCCAACCTGCGAAACCCGGCGGCCATCGTGTTCACCTCGGCCACCACCTACACCATCGACGGTGGCCCGCCGCAGACCTACACCCCCGGCCAGACCATCAGTGCCAATGGTTGGAGCTTCGTGCTGGACGGCGCTCCGAAGGTCGGCGACACCTTCAACATCACCCCGACCCCGGCCGGGTCCTCTGACAACAGCAATGCCGCCAAGCTGGCCAAGGTCGAGAGCGCCAAGGCCTTCAACGCCGGCACGGTGACGTTGAACGGCGCGCTGGGCGGCCTGACCACCCAGGTCGGTGCCGCGGCCCGTTCGGCCGAGTACTCGCTGGATGCCCAGCTGGTGATCAACGACAAGGCGCAGGAAGCGCGCGATGAAGTGTCCGGCGTCAACCTGGACGAGGAGGCCGCCGACATGCTGCGCCTGCAACAGGCCTACCAGGCAGCCTCGCAGCTGATCTCCACCGCTGACAGCATGTTCCAGACCATCCTGGGAGCCGTCCGCCGATGAGCAGCCGCATCTCCACCAGCATGATGTACAACCAGTCGGTGTCGCTGATGATGGCCAAGCAGGCCAAGCTCAGCCACCTGGAGCAGCAGATCGCCACCGGCAGCAAGATCGTCACCGCCAAGGACGATCCGGTCGGCGCCGGCGCTGCGGTCGGACTGGACCGCAGCCTGGCCGCACTGGACCGCATGAAGCTCAACGCCGGCAACGTACAGAACCGCCTGGGTGTGCAGGAAAACACCCTGGCACAGGTCAACGATCTGATGGGGCGGGTCAACGACCTGACCATCCAGGCCAGCAACCCCGCGTTGAGCGCGGCCGACAAGAAGACACTGATCACCGAGCTGAACCAGATCCGTGACGGCCTGCTGTCGCTGGCCAACGCCGAGGACGGCACCGGTCGCTATGTATTCGGAGGTACCAACGACGGCGACCCGCCGTTCGCCAAGATCAATGGCAAGGTGGTCTACCGCGGTGACCAGACCCAGCGCCAGATCGAGGTTGGCCCCGATACCTACGTCCGCGATGCCCTGCCCGGCAGCGAGATCTTCATGCGCATCCCCACCGGCGATGGCTTCGTCGATGGCGGTGCCGCCGCCGGCAACACCGGCAACGGCGTGCTGACCAACATCACCCGCGATGGCAGCGACAGCTGGAACGGCCAGAGCTTCAGCGTCCGCTTCACCGCCGCCAACCAGTACGAAGTGCTGGATGGTGCCGGCAATGTGACCGGCACCGGCACCTACAAGGCCGGTGATGATCTGGAAGTGAACGGCGTACGCCTGCAGATCACCGGTGCGCCTGCCGCAGGCGACAGCTTCAACGTGAAGCCGGCGAGCAGCCGTGACATCTTCGACACGATGGACAAGCTGATCACCGCGCTTGACGCCGACACCGGCACCACCGCGAAGATGAGCGCACAGCAGAACGAGTTGCAGAGCGCGTTGCGCGACGTGGCACGGGCGTCGGAGCGGATGATCGACTCGCGTGCGGCCGGCGGTGCGCAGCTGAAGGCGCTGGACAATGCCGCCGACATGCGAGAGGCCAACAGTGTGACCCTGAAGACCACGCTGTCGCAGATGCGCGACCTGGACTACGCCGATGCGCTGAGCCAGTACCAGCTGCAGAGCACTGCACTGCAGGCGGCACAGACGATCTTCTCGCAGATGCAGTCGATGTCGTTGTTCAACAAGATCCGCTGACGCATCTCCTGCGTCACCCCTGAAAGGCCGCGATGCCCTGCATCGCGGCCTTTCTCGTTTATGCGGCCCGTTGCCGCCGGGCGCGCCGACCTACCTTCCGCGGATTTTCCGTGATTGCCCATCAAGCCCGGCTGGCCCCCGCCGATACCTTCATCAGCGCTGGCTGGGCTTGCCCAGCCGCCCCTTCCGGGGTCGCCTTCACGCCCCTCCAGGGCTGGAAAACCCCGGAAAAACAGCCTCCGGCAACGAATTACGGCTTCAGCGGAATTCACGGCTAAAGGTTGTTGACAAAGCGCCGTTATTCATTTGGCAACAACGAAGCACACAGCCACACAAAAAAACAGGCGGCGCTTCGTTTCATTCACCAACGGGTTCCATATAAGAGGAGACGACCCCATGGCACAGGTAATCAACACCAATACGATGTCGCTCAACGCTCAGCGCAACCTGAGCACCAGCGGCAACTCGCTGGCCACCACCATCCAGCGCCTCTCGTCCGGCCTGCGCATCAACAGCGCGAAGGACGACGCCGCCGGCCTGGCGATCTCGGAGCGCTTCAGCACCCAGATCCGCGGCCTGGACGTGGCCATCCGCAACGCCAACGACGGCATCTCGCTGGCCCAGGTTGCCGAAGGCTCGCTGAGCGAAGTCGGCAACAACCTGCAGCGCATCCGCGAACTGGCCGTGCAGGCCTCCAACGCCACCAATTCCAGCAGCGACCGCAAGGCCCTGCAGGCCGAAGTGACCCAGCTGGTCAGCGAAATCGACCGCGTCGCCAAGCAGAGCGACTTCAACGGCACCAAGCTGCTGGACGGCTCGTTCACCAGCCAGCTGTTCCAGGTCGGCGCCAATGCAGGCCAGGCCATTGCGATCAACAGCGTGGTGGATGCAAAGGCTGAATCGCTGGGGGCAGCAAGCTTCCTCGATGCCGGCAAGATCGCCTTCACTGCAACCGATGTGGAAGATGCAAAGGGTACGCTGAGCGGCCTGAAGGTCGGCAATGTATCCCTGGGCGAGATCAAGTTCGACTATACCCCCCGCGCTGTGGCCGGCACCCCGGAGCCGGCCGTCGACAACGCCAACATGGAGCGCGCGGCCAAGGCCGTCGCCGCAGCCATCAACAACAAGCTGGGCGAAACCGGGTTGCACGCTACAGTAGCCACTGCAGCCAATGGCGCAGTCATTCCGGGCGAGGTCGCGCTCACCGCCGTCAAGGCGGATGGAAACGCGACTGACATCACTGTGACCAAGCCGCCGGTCGCTCCGGCTACGGACCCTGTTGCGATGAACACTGTCGGTCCCGCAGCCAACCCGGTCCATGTTGCGGATATCAAGATCGACACCGTTGCGGGTGCTCAGCAGGCACTGTCGATCGTCGACAAGGCTCTTGAGTCGGTCAACAGCGTCCGCGCCGATCTCGGCGCGATCCAGAACCGCTTCACCTCGGTGGTGGCCAACCTGCAGACCTCCTCGGAGAACCTGTCGGCCTCGCGCAGCCGCATCCGCGATACCGACTTCGCCAAGGAAACCGCCGAACTGACCCGCACCCAGATCCTGCAGCAGGCCGGTACGGCCATGCTGGCCCAGGCCAACCAGGTACCGCAGAACGTGCTCAGCCTGTTGCAGCGCTGACATGAGCCGCCCCCGGGGCACGTCGGGGGCGTCTAACCCAACTCACGTGCAACCGCTCAAGGACCTCTCCTCATGGCACAAGTCATCAACACCAACACGATGTCGTTGAATGCTCAGCGTAACCTGAGCACCAGCGGCAGCTCGCTGGCCACCACCATCCAGCGCCTGTCCTCCGGTTCGCGCATCAACAGCGCCAAGGACGACGCCGCTGGCCTGGCGATCTCCGAGCGCTTCGGCACCCAGATCCGCGGTACCGACGTCGCCATCCGCAATGCCAACGACGGCATCTCGCTGGCCCAGGTCGCCGAAGGTTCGTTGACCGAGATCGGCAACAACCTGCAGCGTATCCGTGAGCTGTCGGTGCAGTCGTCCAACGCCACCAACTCGGCCAGTGACCGCAAGGCACTGCAGGCCGAAGTGACCCAGCTGGTCAGCGAAATCGACCGCGTCGCCAAACAGTCCGAGTTCAACGGAACCAAGCTGCTTGACGGCTCGTTCTCCAGCCAGTTGTTCCAGGTCGGCGCCAACGCAGGGCAGGCCATCGCCATCGACAAAGTGGTTGATGCAAAGAGCGACTCCATTGGCAACTCTGCCTTTGCTGCCGATGGCTCGCTGACCATTGCAGCAGCCATGGATCTTTCCTCGGGCAAGATCTCCGGACTGGAGGTTGGCGGCATCAAGTTGGGCGATGTTACGTTCGATCAGGGGACCGGGGCCAATGCGGCCGCTACCCAAGCTGCTACCGTCCAGAATGCTCTAACCGCTGTTTCTGCTGCCATCAACTCGAAGATCGGTGAGACTGGCGTGCATGCCGCCCAAGCAACTGATCCAGCAACTGGAGCAGCGGTCGCGGGCAAGATCACCCTGACTTCTGTCAAGGCGGATCTTGATGCCGCTGGCCTAGCAAAGACTGCCGTGTCTGGCACCCCCACGGATATCACTGCCGTTCAGATTGGCGCAACCGGCAGCACGGATACCAAGATGACTCTGTCGAGCCTCGATATTGGCAGCGTCGTTGGCGCCCAACGTGCTCTTGAGGTTGTTGACAACGCTCTGGATTCAATCAACAACACCCGTGCTGACCTCGGTGCGATCCAGAACCGCTTCACCTCGGTCGTCGCCAACCTGCAGACCTCGACGGAAAACCTGTCGGCCTCGCGTAGCCGCATCAAGGATACCGATTTCGCCAAGGAAACCGCCGAGCTGACCCGCACGCAGATCCTGCAGCAGGCCGGTACGGCCATGCTGGCCCAGGCCAACCAGGTGCCGCAGGGCGTGCTCAGCCTGCTGCGCTGATCTGCACCTTGATCGACCGCCGGGCGGCGGCTGAGCTGCCGCCCGGTTCCTGAAACACGTTCCACCTTCGCCAAAGGAAAAGCACCATGGCACAAGTCATCAACACCAATACGATGTCGTTGAATGCTCAGCGCAACCTGAGCACCAGCGGCAGCTCGCTGGCCACCACCATCCAGCGCCTGTCCTCCGGTTCACGCATCAACAGCGCCAAGGACGATGCCGCTGGCCTGGCGATCTCCGAGCGCTTCGGCACCCAGATCCGCGGTACCGACGTCGCCATCCGCAATGCCAACGACGGCATTTCGCTGGCCCAGGTCGCCGAAGGCTCTCTGACGGAGATCGGCAACAACCTGCAGCGCATCCGCGAACTTTCGGTGCAGTCGTCCAACGCCACCAACTCCGCCAGCGACCGCAAGGCGCTGCAGGCCGAAGTGACCCAGTTGGTCAGCGAAATCGACCGTGTCGCCAAGCAGTCTGAGTTCAATGGCACCAAGCTGCTGGACGGTTCGTTCTCCAGCCAACTGTTCCAGGTTGGCGCAAATGCAGGTCAAGCCATCGCCATCGACAAGGTGGTGGACGCAAAGTCCAACTCGATCGGCGCCACGACCTTCGACAGCGCTTCGCTGACCCTGACCGCCGGCACTGCAACGACAGCTGGTGCAGAAGCCACCATCAAGGGCCCCACCCTCACTGGTGGCAGCATCCCGGCGGGTGGTATTGCCATCGGCGACGTGAAGTTCACCGCCACCGGCGACGCAGCCAAGGACCTTGCCGCCGCCAATACCGCGATGGTGTCAGCGATCAACGCAAAGATCGGTGAAACCGGCATCTATGCAGAATTGAAGGCTGGCGATCCTACCGCCACTCCGGCGACGGCTGATTCCATCACCCTGACCTCGGTCAAGGAAAGCGTAGACAGCGATGGCAAGTTCAGCGCAATCAAGGCTGCGGTAACCACCGGCGGCAACTTCACCACCAGCGCGATCGCTGGCACTGCTACCGCCCCGGCTGCGAAGGTCCTGGCCGACGTTGATATCAGCACCGTCACCGGCGCACAGCAGGCGATGGAAGTGGTCGACAAGGCCCTGGGTGCGATCAACAGCACCCGCGCCGACCTCGGCGCGATCCAGAACCGCTTCACCTCGGTCGTCGCCAATCTGCAGACCTCGACGGAAAACCTGTCGGCATCGCGTAGCCGCATCAAGGACACCGACTTCGCCAAGGAAACCGCAGAGCTGACCCGCACCCAGATCCTGCAGCAGGCCGGTACGGCCATGCTGGCCCAGGCCAACCAGGTGCCGCAGGGCGTGCTCAGCCTGCTGCGCTGATCCACGGCAAGAAGGTGCTGCTACCGTCGGGTCAAACCGACGGTAGCAGCAACCCGGAAGTCACGATGCACGAAGGCGCGGGCCATGCCCGGCCCGGGACCACTCCCGAACCGGCTTGGCATCGCCCGCTCCTGCGGACCTCTCTTTCAGCGCTGTACCTTTGACTGTACGTACCGGGCGGCTTCGTCTCCCCCCGATTGTCAGTAGCCTGTGCCCTCCCCTGCATTGGGGGAGGGTTTTTTGCAGACTCCCGGCAGCCCGCGGTGATTCCTCCCGCACTCTGCCCCAACCCTCCTGCAACCTGCGTGCCAGAACCTGCGCCAGAGCATTGGCACGGCGCATGCATCAACGAAGTCCTCAAGACCCAGCGGCGCAGGCCGCTATTTTCGTTGACGACGGGCCAGCGCCTAGCGGCCAGGCCCGATACCAGGAGAATCACATGGCAAGCTTTGGATACGGTGGCATCGGCTCGGGCCTGAACATTTCAGACATCGTCAGCCAGCTGGTGGCGGCCGACCGCAAGCCCGCCGACAACGCGCTGAACCTGCAGCAGTCCAAGGCCAAGATGCAGCTGTCGTCAATCGGCACCGTCACCTCGGCCTTTGACAAGCTGAAGACCGCATTGACCGCACTGAAGGCCACGACAGCCTTCGACACCCGCACAGTAGCCGCCACCGGCAAGGCCGGACCTAACAATGCCGACGACGTGCTGTCGGCATCGGTGGCACTGTACGACCAGGGTTTGACCAAGGCGGCAGCCGCCAACGGCACGCACCAGGTGGAGGTGAAATCCCTCGCCACAGCACACAAGCTGATTGCCAACGCCTCGGTGCCCAAGACCGACACCTTCGGCGCCGGAACCTTGACGCTGACCGTTGGTGTGGGCGACAAAGCAAAGACGATGAAGGTCGAGGTGGAGGCCGGCGACACGCTCACCACCGTGCGCAACAAGATCGACGCCGCAGGCCGCAAGGAAGGCGTGCAGGCGACCCTGATCGCTTCGGGCGACAACCAGTACCTGTCGATCGCCCAGGAGAAGACCGGCGCCGCCAATGCGATCAAACTCGAATACGGCGGCAGCGACCCGAAGTTGAGCGCACTGGTTGGCAGCCTTCAGGAGAACACCGCGGCAGCGGATGCCGAGCTGACCATTGATGGCGTCACGGTAATCAGCGACAGCAACACCGTGACCGATGCCGTACCAGGCCTGACCCTGAACCTAAAGGTCAAGGGCAAGAGCACGGTCGTGATCAGTACCGACACCACTGCAGCCACCAAGGTGATGCAGGACTTCGTCAAGGCCTACAACGATGCGATCGCCGCCATCAATACCGAGACCAAGTACGACGCCAAGACCAAGGAAGCGGCGACGCTGACCGGCGATGCGCAGATGCGCGGCGCATCCAGTCAGCTGCGTTCGATGATGGGCGCTGTACTGAAGGACCTGTCCGCGGATGGATTGGATCCGAAGAAGCTCGGCCTGCAGACCCGTGGCTATCCCAATGCCGACGGTAGCCTGGTGCTGGACGCAACCAAGTTCGCAGCGGCGCTTGCCAGCCAGCCGGAGAAGATCCGCTCGGCGATCACCGGTGATACCGGCGGCGCCGGCAAGCTCTACACGATGGTCGACGGTTACGTCAGTACGACCACGGGCAAGGAGGGCGCCTTCGTCGCCCGTACCAAGGGCCTGAACACCACGCTGGACAACATCGACAAGCGACGCAAGGACCTGGATGTCCGCATGAAGAACGTCGAGGAACGCTACAAGAAGCAGTTCCTGGCATTGGACAGCCTGATGGGCAAACTGCAGCAGAGCAACACCGCATTGCAGCAACAGCTGGCACAGCTGAACCGCTAAAGGACTGCGTGCGACGCTCAAGTTTGACGTGTAACGCACCGATAACGGACGCAACAGCAATCATCGCCGCGCCGTCGGCAGCGGTCCCCACGATCGCCCGGCGGCACCCCGCGCAAGGAGAATCACGAATGTACGGTTCCAGCCGTCAATATGCCGAGCAGTACCGCCAGGTGGGAGTGACCAGTGCGGTCGCCGACGCCGATCCGCACAAGCTGGTGGCGATGCTGCTGGCCGGCGCGCTGGAGCGCGTGCGGCGTGCCCTGGCCAGCCTCGAGCGTGGCGACCAGGCCGGCAAGGGCAAGGCGATCGGCGAGGTCTGCGCGATCGTCGGCCACCTCAACGGCTCGCTGGATCATGAAGCCGGCGGCGAGATCGCCGGAAATCTGTCGGCATTGTATGACTATGTGCTGCAGCGCCTGACCGAGGCCAATCTGCACAACGACCGCGCCGCGCTGGACGAGTCGCTGCAGCTGCTGGGCGAGATCGACAGCGCCTGGAATGCGATCCCGCAGGAACAGCGCCGCCCGGCCGCGGTGGCGCCATGAGCCTGCACGAACTGCACGCCCAGCTGGACGCCTTCGAGAAGGCCCTGGGCGAAGAATCCCTTGACCAGGCCGACAGCCTGCTCGACGGCCACGACAGCACGCTGCATGCGCTGCTCAGCCAGCCGCTGACCGCCGCCGACCACGCGCCGCTGACCGCGCTGTTCGAACGCCAGCAGAACCTGCTCGGCCTGCTGCGCCAGCGCCGTGATGCCGTCGCCGCGCTGATGAACGACGGCCAGCGCTCCCTTCGCGCGGCACATGCCTACCTGCAGGCAGAATCGCTGGCATGACCCAATTGCCGACCACGTCGCTGCATCATCCGGCCGAAAGCGAGCTGTTCGACGAAACGCTCAGCTGCGAGCTGGCCCTGCCGGCCGAGTTCCAGGCAGGCAGCGCCGCTGGCCGTACCAGCAGTGCCGAAGGCCTGCTGCGCAGCCTGGCCCTGGTCGAGGACAGCCGCGTCGACGAGCACGACGACCGCAATGAGTCCAGCCTGCAGCTGCAGCGGCTGGAAGCCAAGCTGGATCTGGCCATGGTGCTGCTCGGCCGTCTGGTACGCCAGCAGGGCCAGGAACTGACCCTGCGCCCCGTGCGCTGGTCACGCCGCGGCATCCGCCTGCAGCTGGGCCCGCGCAGCGGCGCCAGCCCCGGACAGGCTGGCCTGGTGCGCCTGCAGCCCAGCGACTGGCTGCCCGACCATATCGACCTGCCGGTGGAAGTGATCGCCGAAGCGGCGGACGGTGGCGGTGGTCACTACCTGTGGCTGCGTTTCCAGCGTCTTGGCGATGGCCTGGAGATGGCGATGGAGCGGCATCTGTTCCGCCTGCATCGCCGCCAGGTGGCCGAAGCACGCCGCGCCCGTTGAAACCTGCCACCATGGCGGCGGATGGGCAAGCCTTGGCGCGCCCGTTCAGCTAAGTTAAGGTGGACTCCCCTCACGGACCTCCAACGTGCCTGTGCGAGTTCTCATCGTCGACGATCACACCCTGGTCCGCGCCGGCTTGGCGCGGCTGCTGCAGGGGTTTGCCGACGTGCAGCTCGTCGCCGAGGCCAGCAATGCCGAGCAGGCACTGCAGCTGGCCCTGCAGCACGCCCCGGACGTGGTCCTGATGGACCTGTCACTCCCCGGCCGCACCGGCCTGGAAGCCCTCAGTGACATCCGCCTGCGCGCTCCCGGCACGCGGGTGGTGATGATGACCATGCACGACGACGCCGCGCACGTGCGCGATGCACTCGATCGCGGCGCGGTCGGGTTCCTGGTCAAGGATGCGGCGCCCCAGGAGCTGGAACTGGCGCTGCGTGCCGCGCACGCCGGACAGGTGTTCCTGAGCCCGCAGATCTCCGCCAAGATGCTGGCACCGATGCTCGGCCGCGAGAAACCCACCGGCATCGCCGCGCTGTCGCCACGCCAGCGCGAGATCCTGCGCCGCATCGGCAAAGGTGAGAGCAACAAGGAGATCGCCGCCGACCTCGGCATCAGCGTCAAGACGGTGGAGACCCACCGCGCACGCATGATGGAATCGCTCGGCTGCCGCCGCGCCAACGATCTGCTGCTGCTGGCCGCGCGCCACCAGCACGAGCTGGAGTGATCCCCTGAGAAGGGGGACGGATAGCTTTCCACGGGAAAAGGATCTGACCCGTGCCAGGCCCGCACTGACGACGAATTCCCGTCACCCTGACACGCCCCGACAGGAATCCGTACACGGCGCAGCGCGATCAACCCGGCACCCACACCGGAAATCAGCCACTTAGCGGCGATCATCGTCAACATTCCGCGCCAATGTAGGGAATACCCCTACACCCTGTCAGGACATTCACGAAGCCCCTCAGGAACCCCCTGATTCCGCCCCCGCCGGATCAAAAGCAAGATGCGTTCCACAAGGCGCCGGGGAGCGGTGCCGGGGAACCACGATGAAGGCTGCACTCTCGACCCAGCTGGGCCAACAACTTCACCTTACCCCGCAGTTGCTGCAGTCGATCCGGCTGCTGCAGCTCGATGGCCTGCACCTGGAACAGGAAATCCAGCGCCTGCTGGACTCCAATCCGCTGCTGGAGATCGAAGAGGCCGAAGCGCCCTCAGCCGATGACACCGAGGCCAGCGCCACGACGATGGACACCGCCGCCTTCGACGAGCTGCCGGAGTCTTCGATGTGGGACGTGGCCGGCGCCAGCTGGCAGGACGGCGACGACGACCGCATGGCGCGCATCGCTGCCGGCGAATCGACCGACCCACAGCTGCGTGTGCTGCAGCGCCTGTCGCTGGACATGGACGACCGCGAACTGGCGGTGGCCGCGTTCTGGCTCGATCACTGCGACGAGGCCGGCTACCTGCAGGCACCGCTGGACCAGCTGCAGTTGCTGGCCAGCGCCCAGTTCGATATCGCCGCCGACGGCGTCGAAGCCATCCGCCAGCAGCTGCTGCACGGTGAGCCCGCCGGCATGGCTGCGCAGGACCTGCGCGAAGGCCTGCAGGCGCAGCTGCGCAGCCTGCATGGCGCGGTTCCCGCCCGCCATCTGGCCACCCGCATTCTCCACGGCGCACTCGAAGCACTGGCCGCACACGACTACCCCGCCCTCGCCCGCCTGCACGACGCCGAGATCGACGACGTGCGCGAAGCCGTGCGCCTGATCCTGTCGCTGCAGCCGCGCCCGGGTGACAGCCTGCTGCCCGAACGCAATGCCGTGGTGGTACCGGACGTGGTCGCCTGGCACGCCGACGGCCAGTGGAAAGTCGCCCTCAACCCGGCCACCAGCCGCCGGGTCTCGATCAACAGCCAGTACGAACAGGCCTTGGCCGAGACCAGCGAGGCCGCACCGGCACTGCGCGAAATGCTGCAGGAAGCGCGCTGGTTCAGCCGCGGCCTGTCGATGCGCTACGACACCCTGCTGCGCACCGCGCGGGTGATCGTCGAGCGCCAGGCCGCGTTCCTGGTGCGTGGTGAAGAGGCCATGGCGCCGCTGACCCTGAAGGAAGTGGCCGAGGAAATCGGCATGCACGAGTCCACCGTCTCGCGCATCACCACCGGCAAGTTCCTGCAGACCCCGCGCGGCACCTTCGAACTGAAGCACTTCTTCGCCGTGCGCTTGGAAGGCGCCAGCGTTTCCGGCCAGGCCGTGAAGGCCATGGTCCGCCGCCTGATCGACGCCGAACCGGCCGGCCGCCCGCTGGCCGACGAGGCCATCGCCGGCCTGCTGTCGCGCCAGGGGGTGAACATTGCCCGCCGAACCGTCGCAAAATACCGAGAACAACTGGACATCGCCCCGGCCCGCGAACGGCGCCGGCTTGGCGCCAGGCAACCGCAGCTGGCCCGGGTGGGCTGAAAAGGATGTTGGACATGAACAAGCTCACGGTCCTGTTGGTCGATGACCACGAGGGCTTCATCAATGCGGCGATGCGCCATTTCCGCAAGATCGACTGGCTGCAGATCGTCGGCAGCGCCGGCAATGGCCTGGAAGCGATCGAGCGTTCGGAAACGCTACGCCCGCAGGTCGTATTGATGGATCTGGCCATGCCGGAGATGGGTGGCCTGCAGGCCACCCGCCTGATCAAGTCGCAGGACGATGCACCGTACATCGTGATCGCCAGCCACTTCGACGACGCCGAGCACCGCGAGCACGCGCTGCGCGCCGGCGCCGACAATTTCGTCAGCAAGCTGTCCTACATCCAGGAAGTCATGCCGATCCTGGAAGGCCTCAGGGAGGATCGATCGTGAGCGAATCGCGCATCCTGGTGCTGGACAACGACGCCGTGCGCGCAGAGCGCACCGTTGCCCTGCTGGAATTCATGGACTTCAACCCGCGCTGGGTGTCCGACGCGGCCGACTTCGACCTGAGTCGCCAGCGCCAGAACGATTGGATGGCGGTGATCGTCGGCAGCCTGGACGACAACGCCGCCAGCACCGCACTCTACAACTGGCTGGGTGGCAGCAGCCTGCCGCCGCCGGTGCTGCTGGCCGATGGTGACGGGGTAACGTTTGCCCGCCAGCACGGCCTGCACGAAGCCAACATCTGGCCGCTGGAAACGCCGCTGCGCCATGCGCAGATGGAAGCCCTGCTGCGCCGCGCCAGCCTCAAGCGCCTGGACGCCGAGCACCAGGCCGGCGCCGCGCAGGAGCAAGGCCCGACCGGCAACGGCCCGGCGGTGACTGCGTTGCGCACCATGATCGAGCAGGTCGCCGCGTTCGATACCACCGTACTGGTGCTGGGCGAATCCGGTACCGGCAAGGAAGTCGTGTCGCGTGCGATCCACCAGCGCTCGCCGCGCCGTGATGGCCCATTCGTGGCGATCAACTGCGGCGCCATTCCGCCGGACCTGCTGGAAAGCGAACTGTTCGGCCACGAAAAGGGTGCGTTCACCGGCGCACTGACCGCCCGCAAGGGGCGTTTCGAAATGGCCGAGGGCGGCACCCTGCTGCTCGACGAAATCGGCGACATGAGCCTGCCGATGCAGGTAAAGCTGCTGCGCGTGCTGCAGGAACGCAGCTTCGAGCGCGTCGGCGGCAACCAGACCATCCGCTGCAACGTGCGCGTCGTGGCCGCGACCCACCGCGATCTGGAAACGCGCATCGCCGAGGGCAAGTTCCGCGAGGATCTGTTCTACCGCCTCAACGTGTTCCCGATCGAAGTGCCCGCGTTGCGCGAGCGCCGTGAGGACCTGCCGGCGCTGGTGGAAACCATCGCCGCGCAGCTGGCCCGCACCGGCCGTGGCGAAGTGCGCTTCACTCCCGAAGCGCTGCAGGCGCTGTCCAGCTACGAATGGCCGGGCAACGTGCGCGAGCTGACCAACCTGGTCGAGCGCCTGGCGGTGCTGCATCCGGGCGGTTCAGTACGCGTGCAGGACCTGCCGGCCCGCTACCGTGGCGATGCCGCACTGGCAGCGGTGGCTGCACCGGCACCGGCAGCTACGGTTGCCAACGAAGAACGCCTGGACCTGCGCAGCTTCTCGTTCCACACCCCCGGCAGCGGCAACCAGCCGGCGCTGGAGCACGGCATCGCCGTCAATCGCCCGGCGGCACCGGCCGCCCTGCCCGACGAAGGCATGGACCTGCGCAACCACATGGCCAACATCGAACTGGGCCTGATCAACGAAGCACTGGAACGCACCCAGGGCGTGGTCGCCCACGCCGCCCAGCTGCTCGGCCTGCGCCGCACCACCCTGGTGGAAAAGCTGCGCAAGTACGGTATCGAACGCGAGCAGGCCGAACTGGCCGGCTGAAGCGCGCTACCAGCATGAAGGGGGCACGAACGCCTGGGCTTGCCCGGGCGTTCGTGTTTCCAGAACCCGGGGTCGGAGCCCTGCGCATCTACAGCGCCGGAACGCCGGCCGCTGGACACCGCAGCCGTAGGCCAGAAAACCGACGCCGGTTAAATGGCGCGTCACGGCCCAGAATCGCGCCATCTATCTATCCATGCCGTGGATCAAGCGTGTCGACCAAGGTCGACACCCACCAGGAGCAGCATGCCGACCAACGGTCGGCACCTACCAACAGCAGCGGCCAACTGTCGGAGGCGGGGTGGGTCCGGTTGCGGGGGTGTCCGCGGCATGGATGCCGCGGCCAAGCCCCCAAGGACGGGTTTACGGCGTCCCCCGCAACCGGCCCCACCCCGCCCAACCACGGAAAGCCCGCTTTTGCCGTTGCCGTTGATTCGGCGGGTGCCGGGCCGCAGGCCCGGCCGAACCCCTCAATTACGCTGGAACAACGCCTGCACATCCTTGCGGAACGCCGCCTGGCTGTCGGCCCGGCTGTAGAACATGTGCCCACCCGGATAACTACGCACCTGCACCCGGTCTGGGTTGCTGCCCATCGCCGGCATCTGGTCCACCGTCAGGATCGACCCCATGAACGGGCACGACAGGTCGTTCCAGCCATGCACGATCAGCACCTGCAGATGCGGATCGATCGCCACCGCCTGGCGCAGCTGGGTCACCGCGCCCTGGCGCAGCTCGCCGTTGCGGTCCCACAGCCGGTTCACGTCGTAATTCAGCGCCTGGTAGCGCGCATCCACCTTCCAGCCGACCACGCGCGTCACGAAGTCGACCATCGCCGTGGTGGTCGGCGCAATGATGCTGTCCAGCAACGGATCATTGGCGCGCTGCTCCGGATCATTCGGGAACGGATCGAACGCGGTCACGTTCGAGTCGTAGCGGCTGCCCAGCGTGCCCTTGTCGCGGAACACCTCACGCAGATAGGCCTGCGTCTCCAGGCGGCCACCGGCGCGGCGCACGAACTGCGGGTCCAGCCCGGTCAGCTCGGTTACCCGGCGCAGCATCGCCTCGGTCGCCTGCGGGTCGCTGCGGCCCTTCATCAGCGCGGTGGCGTAGTCGCCACGGGTGTACTCCACCACGTCACGCATCGCTGCATCGGTCAGCTTGCCCTGGCGCTCCAGGTGCGCGGCGGCGATCGACGGCAGTGTCTGCATCCATGCCATCGGCGAGACATCGGCGTTGTCTTCCAGGGTCGGGCTCAGGTAGGGCGAGACCAGCACCAGGCCGTTCATCGCCACGCCCAGCCGGGTCTGCAGGAAGTGGGTGATGCGGGGGCCACGGTAGCCACCGTAGCTCTCGCCGGTCAGGTACTTGCGTGCGCCCATGCGCTGGTTGCGCAGCAGCCAGTCGTAGATCGAGCGCGACAGGTACTCGATGTCAGCGCTGGGGTTGTACAGCTGCTTCTTCGCTTCGTCATCGCCGATGCGCGCGCGGCTGAAGCCGGTGCCGACCGGATCGATGAACACCAGGTCGGTGAAGTCCAGCCAGGTGCCGGGGTTGTCGTGCAGCGTGGCGGGTGCCGAGGCGCTGTCACCCTCGGAGCCGAAGGTCACCACCTTGGGTCCGATCGCGCCCATGTTGAGGTAGACCGACGATGCCCCCGGGCCGCCGTTGAGCGCGAAGGTCACCGGCCGGTCCTTGCCCGGCATCGTATAGGCGGTGAACACCACATCGGCGATCACCTTGCCTTTCGCATCACGCACCGGCAGGGTGCCGACGGTGGCGGTGTAGTCCAGGGTGCGGCCGGCCAGGCGCATGCTCTGGCGGGCCGACGCATCGGCGGGCAGCGCAGGTGCTTCGGTCTTGTCGTCTTTCGGATCGGGCTTGGCCTCGGCGTCAGGCGCGGCCAGCACGCTGGCAGGGGCGATGAGCAGGCCGACGCAGAGCGCGGCAGTATGCAGCAGGGACTTCATGGCACCGGATTGGCAGCGGAAGGGGGTTCCGATGCTAGGCCGGTGGCGGGCATGCCGTATGTGTCCAAAGGCATGCCCGCGCGTCGAGGCCACCACTGGCCAGATTGGGTCAAGCGGGCAGGGGAGTGCGCACGTCGTCGTCGGCCAGCAGGCCGTATACCGCCGAATCGGACAGTTCGCCCTGGATGCGCCAACGCTGCCGCAGCACGCCCTCCAGGTGAAAGCCCAACCGTTCAAGCACGTGTGCCGAGGGCCGGTTGCGCGGGTCGACTTCGGCTTCCACGCGATGCAGGTGCAGGGTCTGGAACAGGTAGTCCAGCAGGTGCTGCAGCGCTTCGTGCATGTAGCCCTGGCCCTGCCTGTCGGGGGCCAGCAGGTAGCCGATCTCGGCACGTGCGGCATCGCGGTCCAGGGCGAACACCACGCAGATGCCCAGCAACGGTCCGTCCAGCGTTTCGCGCACGGCCAGCTTGAGCTGGGTGCCGGTGGCCTGTGCGGCCAGGTCATCGTCGATCTGCGCACGCGCCTCGGCCGGTCGTGTCCACGCCGGGTGGTTCCAGAACCGCATCACGTCCGGATCGGACTGGATCGCGAACAGGGCGGCCGCATCGTCGCGGCGGATCGGGCTCAGGACCAGGCGCGCGCTGTGCAGCGGCAGGCCCGGGAACAGCAGCGAGTGGCTGGCCAATACGATGATCCACGCGGATGGACGCGCATTATGGCGCCGCCGGGTTTGCCGATGGGGGCGGGATCTCTGTAGAGCCGAGCCGATGCTCGGCTGCCCGGCACGGCGCGGAATGCAGCCGAGCGTGGGCTCGGCTCTACAGGAGGGCTGCGGGAGTCAGACTTCCAGCGAAGCCAGGTCGCCCTTCGACTCCAGCCAGCCCTTGCGGTCGGACGCACGCTTCTTGGCCAGCAGCATGTCCATCAGCGAGCTCGTCTGCTCGCGATCGTCCACGGTCAACTGCACCAGGCGGCGGGTGTCGGGGTGGATGGTCGACTCGCGCAGCTGTGGCGGATTCATCTCGCCGAGGCCCTTGAAGCGGGTGACGTTGATCGCACCCTTGATCTTCTCGCGTTCGATCTTGTCCAGCATCGAGCGCTTTTCTTCCTCGTCCAGGGCGTAGAACACCTGCTTGCCCACGTCGATGCGGAACAGCGGCGGCATGGCCACGAACACGTGGCCGGCATCGACCAGCGCCGGGAAGTGCTTGAGGAACAGTGCGGTGAGCAGGGTAGCGATGTGCAGGCCGTCCGAGTCCGCGTCGGCCAGGATGATGACCTTGCCATAGCGCAGGCCGGCAATGTCGTCCTTGCCCGGGTCGCAGCCGATGGCCACGGCCAGGTTGTGCACTTCCTCCGACGCCAGCACGCTGTTGGAGGATACTTCCCAGGTATTGAGGATCTTGCCGCGCAGCGGCAGGATCGCCTGGAAGTCCTTGTCGCGAGCCTGCTTGGCGCTGCCGCCTGCCGAGTCACCCTCCACCAGGAACAGCTCGGTGCGCGACAGGTCCTGGCTGATGCAGTCGGCCAGTTTGCCGGGCAGGGCCGGGCCCTGGGTGACCTTCTTGCGGACGACCAGCTTTTCGGTCTTCAGGCGCGCACTGGCGCGTTCGATGGCGATCTGGGCGATCTTCTCGCCCAGTTCCACGTTCTGGTTCAGCAGCAGGCTGAAGGCATCGTGGGCGGCGCCTTCGATGAAGCCAGCAGCCTGGCGCGAGGACAGGCGTTCCTTGGTCTGGCCGCTGAACTGCGGGTCGGTCATCTTCAGCGACAGCACGAACGACACGCGGTCCCACACGTCTTCCGGGGCCAGCTTGACGCCACGCGGCAGCAGGTTGCGGAAGTCGCAGAACTCGCGCAGCGCCTCGGTCAGGCCGGTACGCAGGCCGTTGACGTGGGTGCCGTGCTGGGCAGTGGGAATCAGGTTGACGTAGCTTTCCTGCACCAGCTCGCCTTCCGGCAGCCAGGCCACGGCCCAGTCAACAATTTCGGTGTCCTTCTTCAGGTTGCCGACGAACAGCTCGGCCGGCAGCATCTCGCGATCGCCCAGTTCCAGCTTCAGGTAATCGCGCAGGCCGTCTTCGTAGTACCAGGTATCGACTTCACCGGTGGCTTCGTCGGTCAGCTTCACGGTCAGGCCCGGGCACAGCACGGCCTTGGCGCGCAGCAGGTGCTTGAGCGCGCGCACCGCGAACTTGGGCGTGTCGAAGTACTTCGGGTCGGGCCAGAAGCGCACGCGGGTACCGGTGTTCTTCTTGCCGACGCTGCCGACCACTTCCAGCGGGGTGGCACGGTCGCCGTTGCGGAAGGTGATGCGGTGTTCGGCACCTTCGCGCTTGATGTGCACTTCCACCAGGGTCGACAGCGCGTTGACCACGCTGACGCCGACGCCGTGCAGGCCGCCGGAGAAAGTGTAGTTGTTGTTGCTGAACTTGCCGCCGGCGTGCAGGCGGGTGAGGATCAGCTCGACGCCCGGGATCTTCTCTTCCGGATGGATGTCCACCGGCATGCCGCGGCCGTCATCGCTGACCTCCACGCTGCCGTCCTTGTATAGGGTGATCTCGATCGAGCGGGCGTGGCCGGCGAGGGCCTCGTCCACCGAGTTGTCGATCACTTCCTGCGCCAGGTGGTTCGGGCGCGCGGTGTCGGTATACATGCCGGGACGGCGCTTGACCGGGTCAAGGCCGGACAGGACTTCAATATCGGCGGCGTTATAACGGGCGTTCATCTGTCTTCGAAAGCTTGGAGCGACGGGCAAGTGTGGGGTCTGGCACGGGATTTTGCACGCCTGCGGTTCAGTCTCGGCGACGCAGAGGGGGTAAAATGGCAGCCGCTGGAATCTGAACGCCGGCGACCCCCCGTTGGGTCGAAACATCCAAGCCATACCGCGAGGAGGACCTCATGAAGAAGTTGCTGACCATTGCGATCCTGGCCGCTGCCGCCGTTGCAGTGCCGCTGGTGGTGGCGCAGAACGCCGGCCAGCCGGCCCCGCAGCAGGGTGACCAGGCCGACAAGGCACAGGCCGAAGCCGATGCCAAGGCCAAGCGCCGCGCCCAGGCCAATGCCGAAATGAAGGCGCAGGGCCAGCCGGCCCCGCAGCAGGAAGAGGAAGAGGAAGCGCGCAAGAAGCGCTGATCCCGCAACCTGCCAGGCGCCCTTGCGACAAGGGCTGCGCTCCGGAACGCCCCGCATTGCGGGGCGTTTCTTTTTAGTGGCGTGCCATCTGCCTCTTGGGTTGGCGGCCATCAATCTGTAAACTATGGCTTTCCGGGAGTAAGTGCGTGTCCACCCTTTGCGAATGGGCTGGAGCGGCCAAGCGTGGCTTCCAGCATGGCGGGTCGCAGGTGACGGTCGATTTGACCGGCACGGCCGCCCCGACCTCGCACGGTGGTCCCGGTCCGGCGCCTGCCGCCGCACGGATCCGCACCTCCCTCGCTGTCCCAGCGAACCGGAAAACCCCCTCTGAGCACCATGCCTGCCCTCCGGGCGCGCGTGGTGCTGCCGTTTTCCATTTCCAGACAGGATGCTTGCAGCCATGACTCCCTTGATTTTCGTAACCGGCGGCGTGGTGTCCTCGCTCGGCAAAGGCATTGCCGCTGCGTCACTGGCCGCCATTCTTGAAGCCCGTGGCCTGAAGGTCACGATGATGAAGCTCGACCCGTACATCAACGTCGACCCGGGCACCATGAGCCCGTTCCAGCACGGTGAGGTCTATGTCACCGACGACGGCGCCGAGACCGACCTCGACCTGGGCCACTACGAGCGCTTCGTGCGCACGCGCCTGAGCCGCAAGAACTCGGTCACCACCGGCCGCATCTACGAGAACGTGATCCGCAAGGAGCGCCGCGGCGACTACCTGGGCGCGACCGTGCAGGTCATTCCGCACATCACCGATGAAATCCGCCGTTGCATCGACGAAGCCACCGAAGGCTACGACGTGGCGCTGGTCGAGATCGGCGGTACCGTCGGCGACATCGAGTCGCTTCCGTTCCTGGAGGCGATCCGCCAGGTGCGCACCGAGCGTGGCCCGGAGAAGGCGCTGTTCATGCACCTCACCCTGGTGCCGTACATCGGCGCCGCCGGTGAGCTGAAGACCAAGCCGACCCAGCACTCGGTGAAGGAACTGCGCTCGATCGGCATCCAGCCGGACGTGCTGCTGTGCCGCTCCGAGCAGGCGGTGCCGGATTCGGAGCGCCGCAAGATCGCCCAGTTCACCAACGTTTCCGAGCGCGCGGTGATCAGCGTGCCGGACGTGGACGTGCTGTACCGCATTCCGTCGGGCCTGCACGCGCAGGGCCTGGACGAAATCGTGGTCAACCAGCTGAAGCTGGCCGACAAGGCCGGTCCGGTCGATCTGTCGATGTGGGAAGACGCGGTCGACGCCACCCTGCACCCGTTGGACGAAGTGACCATCGCCGTAGTCGGCAAGTACGTGGACCATCAGGACGCCTACAAGTCGGTCGGTGAAGCACTCAAGCATGGCGGCCTGCGCCAGCGCACCAAGGTCAACCTGAAGTGGCTGGAAGCACAGGACCTGGAAGGCACCGACATGGCCGCACTGGCCGATGTTGACGGCATCCTGGTGCCGGGTGGCTTCGGTGACCGTGGTTTCGAAGGCAAGGTGCTGACCTCGAAGTTCGCCCGCGAGCAGCAGGTGCCGTACTTCGGTATCTGCTACGGCATGCAGGCGGCCGTTGTCGACTACGCGCGCAACGTGGTGGGCCTGGAAGGCGCCAACAGCACCGAGAACGACCGCCAGTCGCCGAACCCGGTGATCGGCCTGATCACCGAATGGCGTACCGCCACCGGCGATGTCGAGAAGCGTGACGACAAGAGCGACCTGGGTGGCACCATGCGCCTGGGCCTGCAGGAGCAGCGCCTGAAGCCGGGCACGCTGGCCCGCGAGCTGTACGGCAAGGACGTGGTCGCCGAGCGTCATCGCCACCGCTACGAGTTCAACAACCGTTACCGCACCCAGCTGGAAGACGCTGGCCTGGTGATCGCCGGCAAGTCGATGGACGACACCCTGGTGGAAGTGGTCGAACTGCCGCGCGATGCGCACCCGTGGTTCCTGGCCTGCCAGGCGCACCCGGAATTCCTGTCCACGCCGCGTGACGGCCACCCGCTGTTCATCGGTTTCATCCGTGCCGCGCGCGAGCGCAAGGCCGGCGGCAAGCTGCTTTCCGAAGCGCGCGCCTGACTTGTGAATGGGGGCTTCGGCCCCCATCCTGCATGCTTCAACCCCCAGCGCACCGGCCCGTCCGGTGCTGCGGACAACAAGGAAACGCCATGAAACTGTGTGGATTCGAGGTCGGGCTGGACCAGCCCCTGTTCCTGATCGCCGGCCCCTGCGTAATCGAGTCGATGCAGCTGCAGCTTGATACCGCCGGCAAGCTGAAGGAGATCACCGACAAGCTCGGCGTCAACTTCATCTTCAAGTCCAGCTTCGACAAGGCCAATCGCACCTCGGGCACCGCCTTCCGCGGCCCGGGCATGGAAGAAGGCCTGAAGGTCCTGGCCGAAGTGAAGAAGCAGATCGGCGTGCCGGTGCTGACCGACGTCCACGAATACACCCCGATGGATGAAGTGGCCTCGGTGGTGGACGTGCTGCAGACCCCGGCGTTCCTGGTCCGCCAGACCGACTTCATCCGCAAGGTGTGCTCGGCCGGCAAGCCGGTCAACATCAAGAAGGGCCAGTTCCTGGCGCCGTGGGACATGAAGCCTGTCGTGGAGAAGGCCAAGGCCACCGGCAACGAGCAGATCATGGTCTGCGAGCGCGGTGCCAGCTTCGGCTACAACAACCTGGTCAGCGACATGCGTTCGCTCGCGGTGATGCGCGAGACCGGTTGCCCAGTGGTGTTCGACGCCACCCATTCGGTGCAGCTGCCGGGCGGGCAGGGCACCAGTTCCGGTGGCCAGCGCGAGCACGTGCCGGTGCTGGCCCGTGCTGCCGTGGCGGTGGGCATCTCCGGCCTGTTCGCCGAGACCCATCCGGACCCGTCCAAGGCGCTGTCCGATGGCCCCAATGCATGGCCGCTGGACCAGATGGAAGCGCTGCTCGAGACCCTGATGGAGCTCGATGCGGTGACCAAGAAGCACGGCTTCTCGCGCTTCGCGTGAGTCGTGACCCGTGGCTGGCGCTGGAAAACCAGCGCCGCCGCCGGCACTGGAAGCAGTGGCCGTGGGGCCTGATTGCACTGGGCCTGGCCGTGCTGTTCACCGTGGGCATGTTCGGGCTGGTGCTGATCGGCGCAGCGTCCGTGCGGCCACCGGGTGATGGCGGCAGCGCGCTCAATCTGCGCGCGTACTTCATCGCGCTGCTGGTGGCGGAGCTGCTCGGCGCCGTGGGATGCGTCGCTGCCGCCGTGCTGGCCTGGCGCCTGAATCGCGGCAAGGTGGCCGCTGGCCTGGCGATCATCCTGCTCTCGCTGTGGCTGGGCGCCCTGTTCTACGGAGTGCTTTGATGAATACGACCACATCGGCGCGCGGCTGGCCTTGGGGCCTGATCGCCCTGGGGCTGTCCGTGTTGACCTGGATCGCGCTGGTGGTGGGCGTGCTGGCCTTCACCGCCAGTTTCCGGCCGCCGGGGGACGGGAACAGCGGCGTGCAGGCCACGCAGTGGTGGTTGCTGGGCGCGCTGGTCACGATGGTGCTGTCCTTCCTGGGCAGCCCGGTGGCGATGGTGCTGGCCTGGCGACGGCGGCGTGGCCCCATCCTGGCGGCGATTGCTGGTGCGTTGCTGGTGATGTTGGTGTCGCTGGTGCTGATCGTGATCGGGTCCAGCTGGGGCTGAAGCCGCCCATTCCATTTGGCAAGTGGCGGGCAGCCGGGGATAATCACGCGGCATTCGTTTTGTCGCCCCTCTCCAGACAGGTAACCGGTCCGACCATGAGTACGATCCGCAGCATCCACGCCCGTGAAATCCTCGACAGTCGTGGCAACCCCACGCTGGAAGCCGAAGTCATCCTGGAGGACGGTTCGTTCGGTCGTGCCGCGGTTCCCTCCGGCGCCTCGACCGGCACCAAGGAAGCGGTCGAGCTGCGTGACGGCGACAAGACCCGTTACCTGGGCAAGGGCGTGCGCAAGGCCGTCGACAACGTCAACACCACGATTGCCGCCGCGCTGAAGGGCGTCGAGGCCACCGACCAGGCCGGCCTCGACCGTCGCCTGATCGACCTCGACGGCACCGAGAACAAGGGCCGCCTCGGCGCCAACGCACTGCTGGGTGTTTCGATGGCGGCCGCGCACGCCGCTGCCGCATCGAGCAAGCAGGCGCTGTGGCAGTACCTGGCCGCCAAGACCGGCGTGACCCCGTCGCTGCCGGTGCCGATGATGAACATCATCAACGGCGGCGCGCATGCCGACAACAACGTCGACTTCCAGGAGTTCATGGTGCTGCCGGTCGGCTTCACCTCGTTCTCCGAAGCGCTGCGCGCCGGTACCGAAATCTTCCATTCGCTGAAGTCGGTGCTGAAGGGCCACGGCCTGAGCACGGCGGTCGGCGACGAAGGCGGCTTCGCGCCGGACTTCCGCAGCAACGTCGAAGCGCTGGACACCATCCTCGAAGCAATCGGCAAAGCCGGCTACACCGCCGGTGAAGACGTGCTGCTGGGCCTGGACGTGGCCTCCAGCGAATTCTTCGAGAACGGCAAGTACAACCTGGTCGGCGAGAACAAGCGCCTGACCTCCGAGCAGTTCGTCGACTTCCTCGCCGACTGGGCCGCGCAGTACCCGATCATCACCATTGAAGATGGCCTGGCCGAGAACGACTGGGCCGGCTGGAAGCTGCTGACCGACCGCATCGGCAAGAAGGTGCAGCTGGTCGGCGACGACCTGTTCGTGACCAACCCGAAGATCTTCCAGGAAGGCATCGACTCGGGCACCGCCAACGCGATCCTGATCAAGGTCAACCAGATCGGTACCCTGAGCGAAACCCTGGAAGCGATCGCCATGGCCGATCGCGCCGGCTATGCCGCCGTGGTCTCGCACCGTTCGGGCGAAACCGAAGACACCACCATCGCCGACATCGCCGTGGCCACCACCGCCACCCAGATCAAGACCGGCTCGCTGTGCCGCAGCGATCGCGTGGCCAAGTACAACCAGCTGCTGCGCATCGAGGAAGCCCTCGGCGCCGGCGCGCGTTACGCCGGTCGTGACGCGTTCGTTTCGCTGAAGCGCTGAGCCGATGCGCGACTGGCGCTGGATGTTGCTGGTGCTGGCCCTGCTGCTGGGCTGGCTGCAGTACCGCTTCTGGTTCGGTCCGGGCAATTCGGGTGAAGTGATGATGCTCGAAGCCCAGGTCGCCAACCAGGAGCGGGACAATGAGGGCCTGCAGCAGCGCAATGATGCGCTGGCTGCCGAAGTGAAGGACCTCAAGGAAGGCCAGTCCGCCATCGAGGAACGCGCGCGAAGCGAGCTGGGCATGATCAAGCCTGGGGAAAAGTTCTACCGCGTGGTCGAGGATGCGCCGGTGCATCCGGCGCAGCCTGCGGCGAGCGTCAGCGCGCAGGTCGGCGAGCACCCGGCGGACGTGCCGTGAGTGCGGCGATCTGGGTCGTGGTTCCGGCTGCTGGCCGTGGCACCCGCTTCGGCGCGCCGTTGCCCAAGCAGTACCTGCAGGCAGGTGGACAGATCCTACTCGCCCATACCCTGGACGCCCTGCTGGCGCACCCGGCTGTGGCCGGTGCGATGGTGGTGATCGGCCAGGACGACGCCGACTGGCCGGGCTGGAACGAGTGGGCGGGCAAGCCGGTGCTGACCTGTGTCGGGGGGGCGACCCGTGCAGCCTCGGTGCTGGCCGGGTTGCAGGCGCTGCCGGAGTCGGTGCGCGCCGATGAGTTCGTGCTGGTGCATGACGCAGCCCGACCGAACCTGTCCCTGGCCGATCTCGGCCGCCTGCTTGAAGTCGGCCGTGCCGACCCGGTTGGCGCGATCCTGGCCGCCCCGGTGCGCGACACCCTCAAGCGTGCGGGTGACGACGGTGGCATCGACGGCACCGAGCCGCGCGAGCGCCTGTGGCGCGCACTGACCCCGCAGCTGTTCCGTCGCCATCAGCTCAGCCGCGCGCTGTCCGAAGCTGCCGCCGCCGGTGTTGAAGTCACCGACGAGGCCATGGCCATGGAGCGCCAGGGCCAGCGCCCGCTGCTGGTGGAAGGCAGCGAGGACAACTTCAAGGTCACCACCCCGGCCGATCTGGACCGGTTCGAATTCGTACTTTCCCGCCGCGCCAGCTGATTGCCCGCGCGGCCCTGCTGCAAGGGTTGCATCCATGAGCACCGCACCTTTCCCGCCCGTCCGCATCGGCCAGGGCTATGACGTCCATGCCTTCGGTGAAGGCGATCACATCATGCTCGGCGGCGTGAACGTACCGCACAGCTGCGGCGTGCTCGCACACAGCGACGGCGACGTGATCCTGCACGCTCTGTGCGACGCGATGCTGGGCGCACTGGCGCTGGGTGACATCGGCCAGCATTTCCCGCCAAGCGACAGCCGCTGGAAGGGCGCCGACAGCAGTGATTTCGTGCGCCATTGCGACAGCCTGCTGCGTGAGCGTGGCTGGCGTGTCGGCAACACCGACATCACCGTGATCTGCGAGCGGCCCAAGGTTGGCCCGCATGCGCTGGCCATGCGTGAGCGCATCGGCGAGCTGCTGCAGTTGCCGCTGGATGCGGTCAGCGTCAAGGCCACCACCTCGGAAAAGCTGGGCTTCACCGGCCGTGGTGAAGGCATCGCCGCGCAGGCCGTGGTGCTGCTGGTGGCCGCATGATTCCCCTGCCGCTTGCATTCGGTGCGCCATTGCTCACGGCGCGCATCCGCACCACGCCGGACGATTTCCAGGTGGACGAACTGCCGGCCTTCGAGGCCACCGGCGAAGGTGAGCACCTGCTGCTGCACATCCGCAAGCGCGGCGCCAACACCGTGCATGTGGCCAAGGTGCTGGCCAAGTGGGCCGGCCTGCCGGAAATGGCGGTCAGCTACGCCGGCATGAAGGATCGTCACGCGGTCACCACCCAGCGTTTCAGCGTGCACCTGCCCAAGCGCATTGCGCCGGACCTGGCCGAGTTGGCCAGTGATGAGATCGAAGTGCTTGAAGCGACTTGGCATAACCGCAAGCTGCAGCGTGGCGCACTGGCCGGCAACCGTTTCAAGCTGGTGTTGCGTGAAGTGCAGGGCGATGCCGCAGCGATCAGCGAACGCCTGCAGCAGGTTGCCGAGCGCGGCCTGCCGAACTGGTTCGGCGAGCAGCGCTTTGGCCGCGACGGCGGCAACGTACCGGCGGCACTGGCGATGTTCGGTGGCCGCCGCATGCGCAAGGATCAGCGTTCGCTGCTGCTGTCAGCCGCGCGTTCGGCGCTGTTCAACCGCGTGCTGGCCGCGCGCGTGGAGCAGGGCAACTGGGATCAGCCGCTGGAGGGCGAAGTGTGGATGCTCGATGGCAGCCGCAGCGTGTTCGGACCCGAGCCGTACACCGACGTGCTGGCCGAGCGCCTGGCGCGTTTCGACATCCATCCCAGCGCGCCGCTGTGGGGCGAAGGCGAGCTGCGCAGCACCGATGCGGCACGCGAGCTGGAGCTGGCCGCGCTGGACGACGAAGAGTCGAAGGCACTGCGGGCCGGCCTGGAAGACGCGCGCCTGAAGCAGGAGCGCCGCGCGCTGCGCCTGCGCCCGGCGCTGCTGCAGCACCAATGGCTGGCCGATGACGTGCTGGAGTTGTCGTTCGCGCTGCCGCCGGGCTGCTACGCCACCGCCGTGCTGCACGAGCTCGGCCCGGTCGAAGACGCCTCGCAGGCCTGACAGAAAAAGGGGACGGAGGCGAAGAGCATCCACGCATGGCGTGGATCTACTTTCCTCCGCTCACCACAGTAGATCCACGCCATGCGTGGATGCGTTACCTCACCGCCGTGCCAGCAGCACCAGTACCGCGCCGGTGCCGCCTTGCCCGGTCGGCGCCGAATGGAAGGCCAGCACGTCGTTGCGCAGCCGCAGCAGGCGATCAACCAGGTTCTTCAGCACCGGCGCACCGCCATCGGACTGCAGGCCCTTGCCGTGGATGATGCGCACGCAGCCATACTCGTGTGCATGCGCCTCCAGCAGGAACTGGCGCAGCAGCGTCTCCGCCTGCGCGGCGGTGGCGCCGTGCAGGTCCAGTTCGTCCTGTACCGAGTACTGGCCACGCTTGAGGCGCTGGAACAGGCGTGGTGGCAGGTTGTCGCGGCGATAGCTGGCCACGTCGCCGGCTTCCAGCGGCGTGCTGTCGCGCAGCAGCCGGGCGAACTCGCCGGCGGCTTCGGCCTCGTCACGTTCGGCCATGCGCGCGCGCGGCTTCGGCCGGGGCGCAGCCGGTGCCGGCTCGGCATCCTTGCGCAGCGGCGTCACTTCGCCG
The DNA here is from genome assembly GCF_010608305.1 of Stenotrophomonas sp. AS012628. Classification (NCBI taxonomy): domain Bacteria; kingdom Pseudomonadati; phylum Pseudomonadota; class Gammaproteobacteria; order Lysobacterales; family Lysobacteraceae; genus Stenotrophomonas; species Stenotrophomonas sp. AS012628. The sequence goes on from NZ_VMBJ01000001.1 coordinate 287,826, forward strand.
ATGGCTGCACGGAACAATGCGGCCGGATCTTCATCTTCAGGGTGCGACATGCGCACAGGGTAAACCGCCGGCGCAGGTCTGCCTATGACGGTTCGATGTCGGCCGTGACCGCCGGCAGGGTAGGACCAGCGGCTCGCATGCGGCACAATAGACGATGCCCTTGCAGGGTCGACGGCTTCCGCAGGGGAGTACGACGGTCCCGCCCACACTGCACGGTGATGGAATCGAATTCTTGGAAAATCAAGCGGTTAAATCGAAGATGCGAATCCTGGTCAGTAACGACGATGGCGTCGACGCCGCAGGCATCCGGATGCTTGCTTCGGTGCTGCGCGAGGCCGGACACGAAGTCACGGTGGTGGCACCCGACCGCGATCGCTCCGGCGCCAGCAATTCGCTGACCCTGGACCTGCCGATCCGCCTCAAGCGCATCGACCATTACACCGTCTCGGTGGCCGGCACCCCGACCGACTGCGTGCACCTTGCGCTGACCGGGCTGCTCGAGTTCGAACCCGACATTGTCGTGTCCGGCATCAACAACGCCGCCAACCTCGGCGATGACGTGATCTATTCCGGCACCGTCTCGGCGGCGATGGAAGGCCGCTTCCTCGGCCTGCCGGCGGTGGCGGTCTCGCTGGTCACCCGCAACCACGATCCGAAGCACTTCGAGACTGCTGCGCGCGCCGCGGTGGAGATCGTCGCCCGGCTCAAGGCCGATCCGTTGCCGGCTGACACCATCCTCAACGTCAACGTGCCGGATCTGCCGTGGAGCGAGGTCAAGGGCTTCGAGGTCACCCGCCTCGGCAACCGCCATCGTGCAGAAGGCTGCATCGCGCAGAAGGACCCGCGCGGCAACGAGGTGTACTGGATCGGCCCGGCTGGTCGTGAGCAGGACTCCGGTCCCGGCACCGACTTCCATGCGGTGCGCACCGGCCACATCTCCATCACCCCGATCCAGGTCGACCTGACCCGCTACCAGGCACTGGAGAAGGTGGCCAGCTGGGTTGGCGGCCTCAGTGCGGCGCTGGACCAGCCGGCATGAGCCCACGCCTGCGCCTGCAACCGGAAGCCGTCGGTATCGGCATGACCTCGCAGCGCGTGCGTGACCGCCTGGTCGACCGCCTTCGCGAAGCCGGGATCGTCGACGAGCCGACCTTGAACGCGATCCGGGTGGTGCCGCGCCATCTGTTCATCGACGAGGCACTGGCCTCGCGCGCGTATGAAGACACCGCGCTGCCGATCGGCCACGGCCAGACCATCTCGCAACCCTGGGTGGTCGCGCGGATGACCGAGGCGGTGCTCCAGGTCGCGCCGAAGCGGGTGCTGGAAGTCGGCACCGGTTCCGGTTACCAGGCCGCCATCCTCGGTGCGCTGGGCCTGGAGGTCTACACCGTGGAGCGCATCGGCGATCTGCTGCGCCAGGCCCGCAAGCGCTTCCGTGCGCTGGGCATGAACATCCGCACCAAGCATGACGACGGCCGCGTCGGTTGGGCCGAGCACGGTCCGTTCGACGCCATCGTGGTCACTGCGGCGGCGCCGGCACTGGTCGACGCCCTGATCGAGCAGCTGGCCGAGGGCGGCCGCCTGGTGGCGCCGGTCGGTGGCCCAGGGGCGCAGTCGCTGGTACAGCTCGACCGCAAGGCCGACGGCAGCATCGAACAACACGTGCTGGCGCCGGTCACGTTCGTGCCGCTGCTGTCTGGCATGCTCGACTAATCCACGGAGCAGGGTTGCATGAAGATTTTCGGGCCGCTGTACGAGCGGGCGATGAAGTGGGCGGCGCACGAACGCGCGCCGACCTACCTGACGGTGTTGAGCTTCTTCGAGGCGATCATCTTCCCGGTGATGCCGGAGGTGATGCTGGCGCCGATGTGCGTGGCCCAGCCCAAGCGCGGCTGGTGGTTCGCCACCCTCAGCCTGGCCGGCTCGATGGTCGGCGCGCTGGTTGGATATGCACTGGGTCATTACGCCTTCGAGGCGATCAAGCCGCTGTTCGAAGCGCTGGGCATGCTGCCGGCGATCGAGCAGGGCATCATCACCGTGCAGGCGAAGATGGCCGAGTCGCCCTGGGCGGTGTTCACCTTCCTGGTGCTGGGCGGATTCATGCCCATCCCGATGAAGGTCTTCACGTGGGCATCGGGTATCGTCGGCGTACCGATGCCGCAGTACCTGCTGAGCATGCTGATCGGTCGCGGCAAGCGCGTGTTCGTGCTGGCTGCGGTCATCCGTATCGGTGGTGCGCGTGCCGAAGCGGCACTGCGTCGCTGGATTGAACCGCTGGGCTGGATCGCCACCGCGTTGGTGGTGGTGCTGATCGCCTGGCTTGTATGGAGGTCGAAGTTCGCATGAGTCCTGATCGTCTGAGCAAGGGAGTGCGCATCGGCGCGCTGGCGTTGCTGGTTTCCACCCTGGCCGCCTGCGGCACCGCCACCGTGGTCCGCCCGGGCGGCGGCAGCACTGGTGGCGTGACCACGCCGAAGACCTCGGTGCCCAAGCCCGGGCAGACCGTGGTGGTGCGCAAGGGCGATACCATCTATGCGCTGGCCCGCATCCATGACATCACCCCGGCCGACCTGATTGCCTGGAATCGTCTGGACAACCCGTCGACCATCTACCCCGGCCAGGTGATCCGCCTGTATCCGCAGGGGGCCACCAGCGGCCGTGCGCCGACCACGGTGGTCACCCCGCCGCGTTCGGCTGGCAGCAGTGGCGGCAGCACCGCGCCGGCCCCAACGCCGGTCGGGCCGGTCAAGAGCAACATCGCCTGGCGCTGGCCAGCCGATGGCGCGATCGTCGGCCGCTACGTGGCCGGTGATGCGACCAAGCAGGGCGTGGACATCGCCGGCACCAGCGGCCAGGCGGTCAAGGCCACCGCCAATGGCGTGGTGGTGTATTCCGGTGCCGGCCTGGTCGGCTACGGCGAGCTGATCATCATCAAGCACAGCGACCAGTGGCTGTCGGCCTATGGCCACAACCGCAAGCGCCTGGTGAATGAAGGGCAGAGCGTGAAGGCCGGCGAGCAGATCGCCGAGATGGGCCGTACCGGTGCGAACCGCGACATGGTCCACTTCGAGATTCGTTACAACGGCAAGCCGGTCGACCCGCAGCAGTATCTGCCGGCACGCTGATCACCGTGTGATCGGGTAGCGCCGGGCCACGCCCGGCGGCTTTCCGCGCCGCGCCGCGGCGCCGCCCGAGCATGGGCTCGGGCGCTACAGAGTAGGTGTGATCCAGGGCACTGCCGGGCCATGCCCGGCGACGCCACGTCAGCCTTCGAGAATGAAGGCGGCGGCGACCTTGCGGCCTTCGCCGGCCAGGATGTTGAAGGTGCGCGCGGCGGCCGGATTGTTCATCACTTCCAGGCCGATGCCGCGTGACAGGCAGGCAGCCATCACCACCGCCGGCGGGAACACCTGGCGGTCACCGGTGCCGAGCACGATCAGCGCCGGGTTCAGCGCCAGGATGGGCTCCAGGTCGGCCAGCTGCAGTTCGGTGGCCTGCTTCGCCGGCCAGCGCTCGACCAGCTGGTCCGGGGTCAGGAAGAAGCTGCTGCCCAGCACCAGCTCGTTGACCCGGGCCGAGCGGCCATCGGCGGCGCGCAGGCTGTAGGCGTAATCCGGCGGTTCGTGGTTCAGCTGCATGGCAGTAGGGCGATCAGCCGCGCGGCAGCACGATCTGTCGCTGTTCCTTGCTCGGGCGGTACAGCACGGCGACGTGGCCGATGCGCTGCACCAGCGCGCTTTCGGTGGCTTCGACGATCTCGCCGATCATCACGTCACGGGCGTCGCGGTCTTCGGCAGCGACCTTCACCTTGACCAGCTCGTGGCGCTCCAGCACTTCGTTCAGCTCAGCGATGAAGGCCGGGGTCACACCCTTGCCGCCGGTCTGCAGCAGGGCCTTCAGGTCGTGGGCTTGGCCGCGCAGGAAACGGGTCTGGGAAGCGGTCAGGGCGATGGACATGCAGGAAAACACGGTTGAATGGGGCGATCAGGGTATCATGAGGACCCCATCAGCCCCTATTTTCAATGGCTACCCGCAGCAAAAGCAGCCAGCGCTGGCTCAAGGAACACTTCTCCGACCCCTTCGTGAAGAAGGCCCAGGCCGAAGGCATGCGTTCGCGCGCCGCCTACAAGCTCGAAGAGCTGCTGGAACGTGACCGGTTGCTGAAGCCGCACATGGTGGTGGTCGACCTCGGCGCGGCCCCGGGCGGCTGGTCTCAGCAGGTTCGGAGACAGATCGGCGACACCGGCCGCGTGCTGGCCCTGGACATCCTGGACATGCCGCCGCTGGCCGGCGTCGAGTTCCTTCATGGTGACTTCAGGGAAGAAGCCGTTCTATCGCAGTTTGAAGCCATGCTCGGGGATCAGCCGGTAGACCTTGTGCTGTCGGACATGGCCCCCAATAAGAGTGGTGTGGGCGCGGTCGACCAGCCGCGGATGATGCACCTGGCGGAGCTGGCCCTGGATTTTGCCGACAACCACCTGAAAACCGGTGGGGCATTCCTGATCAAGCTGTTCCAGGGCGAGGGCTTTGACGACTACGTGCGCGACATGCGCCGCCGGTACGACAAAGTCTCCATCCGCAAGCCGGAAGCCTCGCGCAAGCGCTCTCCCGAGGTGTATGCCTTGGGTCAGGGAAAACGCGCCCACATGAAGTAAGCTCGCAACGTACGCAAGTTCGACCCCAACGCAACGCCAGCACTGAGAGGAACACCGGAGCCAATGAGGATGAACGACTTGACCAAGAACCTCCTGCTATGGGTGGTCGTCGCCGTCGTGCTGATGGTGGTCTTCCAGAGCTTCTCGCCCAAGTCCTCCGGGGCCGGGGCGCAGGGCGCGTCGTATTCGCAGTTCCTGGACCAGGTGGACAGCGGCAACGTGCAGAAGGTCGCCTTCGGCGGCGACATGCGCGGCGGCACCAGCCAGCTGACCTACACCACCCGCGGTGGGCAGTCGTCCACCATCACCGCGCCGTTCGATCGTGACCTGATCAACGTGCTGCGCACCAAGAACGTGGAGATCGTGCAGGAGGAGCCGTCCAGCGGCATTTCCCTCGGCGCGATCCTGATGAATTTCCTGCCGGTCATCCTGATCATCGGCTTCTGGTTGTTCATCATGCGCCAGATGCAGGGCGGGGGCGGCGGTGCCAAGGGCGCGATGTCCTTTGGCAAGTCGCGCGCCAAGTTGCAGGGCGAAGACCAGATCAAGGTCACCTTCGCCGACGTCGCCGGCTGCGACGAGGCCAAGGAAGAAGTGGGTGAACTGGTCGACTTCCTGCGTGACCCGTCCAAGTTCACCAAGCTGGGCGGCAAGATTCCGCGCGGCGTGCTGATGGTGGGCCCGCCGGGTACCGGCAAGACGCTGCTGGCCAAGGCCATCGCCGGCGAAGCCAAGGTGCCGTTCTTCTCGATCTCCGGTTCGGACTTCGTTGAAATGTTCGTCGGCGTCGGCGCCAGCCGCGTGCGCGACATGTTCGAGCAGGCCAAGAAGCACGCGCCGTGCATCATCTTCATCGACGAAATCGACGCCGTCGGTCGCCACCGTGGCGCCGGCCTGGGCGGCGGTCACGACGAGCGCGAGCAGACCCTGAACCAGCTGCTGGTCGAGATGGACGGGTTTGAAGGCGGCGAAGGCGTGATCGTGATCGCCGCGACCAACCGTCCGGACGTGCTGGACCCGGCGCTGCTGCGCCCGGGCCGTTTCGACCGCCAGGTCGTGGTCGGCCTGCCGGACGTGAAGGGCCGCGAGCACATCCTGAAGGTCCACATGCGCAAGCTGCCCCTGGCCGACGATGTCGAGCCAATGGTGATCGCGCGCGGTACCCCGGGCTTCTCCGGCGCCGACCTGGCCAACCTCTGCAACGAGGCCGCCCTGTTCGCTGCGCGTGGCAACGAGAAGGAAGTCCGCATGGACCACTTCGACCGTGCCCGCGACAAGATCCTGATGGGTGCCGAGCGCCGCTCGATGGCCATGAGCGAAGAAGAGAAGACGCTCACCGCCTACCACGAGGCCGGTCACGCCATCGTCGGCCGCCTGGTGCCCGAGCACGACCCGGTCTACAAGGTCACCATCATTCCGCGCGGCCGTGCGCTGGGTGTGACCATGTACCTGCCGGAAGGCGACAAGTACTCGATGAATCGCGTGGCGATCAAGTCGCAGCTGTGCTCGCTGTACGGTGGTCGTGTGGCGGAGGAGCTGATCTTCGGTGCCGACAAGGTCACCACGGGCGCTTCCAACGACATCGAACGCGCCACCAAGATGGCCCGCAACATGGTCACCAAGTGGGGCCTGTCCGACCAGCTCGGCCCGATCGCCTATGGCGAAGAAGATGACGAGGTGTTCCTGGGGCGCTCGGTCACCCAGCACAAGAGCGTGTCCAACGACACCGCGCGCCGCATCGACGAGGAAGTGCGCAACATCCTCGACGAAGCCTACGCGCGCACCACCGAGCTGATGACGGCCAACCTGGACAAGTTGCACGCGATGTCCCAGCTGCTGCTGCAGTACGAGACGATCGACGCGCCGCAGATCGACGCCATCATGGAAGGCCGCGATCCGCCGCCGCCGGCCGGCTGGAGCAAGTCGAACAAGGATGGTGGCAACGACAAGGGCGGCGACGCCCGCCCGCTGCCGCCGATCGCAGGCCCGGCCGAATCGCACTGACGGCCCGCTGCACGTGACACCAGACGAGGCCGGGGTAACCCGGCTTCGTTGTTTATGGGCCATCGGCCCATCCTGAAGAACCGATCTGACGCTGGAGCCCGCATGTCCGCCCCGAAGCCCGAACCGATTTCCCACACCGCCGAAATGGTCATCGCCACCGTGGTCGGCGTGGGTGTGGGCCTGGGGGCCGACAATCTGCTGCTGGGCTGCGTGGTGGGTATCGCCGTTGGCATCGTGCTGAGCATCGCCAGGACCCTGTACGTGGATCGCAAGCGCCGCCGCCGTTGAGGGGTATCGGCAGGGCTGCGCCCTGCACCTGCTACGAGCCAAAGCAACAGCAACAGCAACAGCAACAGCAACAGCGTGCATTCCGTGGTTTGGCGGGGCGGTGTCGGAGTGCGGGGACGCCGTAAATCCGTCCATGGAGGCTTGGCAGCCGCATCCATGCGGCTGACACCCCGCACTCCGACACCGCCCCACCTCTGACAGATTCCGGGAGCTGTTGGTAGGTGTCGACCTTGGTCGACACGTAGATCCACGTCATGCATGGATGAATCTCTGTCAGATGTCGAAATCAATATGGGGTCAGATCCGTTTTCCGGAGGAAAACGGATCTGACCCCAATAGTCGTTCCAACAGATCGCGGAAATCTGTCGAAGGCGGGGTGGGTCCGGTTGAGGGGGCGTGAGCCGCATGGATGCGGCGACCGAGCTTACATGGACGTACTTGCAGCGGCCCCCGCAACCGGACCCACCCCGCCATTCTTCAGTGAACCCGCTGTTGCTCCGGCTGTTGCTGTCGCTCTGGCCTCTGCGGGTGCAGGGCGCCGCCCTGCCGAACTAAACTACCTTTCGTTGTCCCAGCAGGATTGCCCATGTTCGATACCTCGCCCCAGCTCGACTGCGCCGGCCGCATCCTGCGCCTCGACCGTGCCCAGGTCATGGGCATCGTCAACGTCACCCCGGACTCGTTCTCCGATGGCGGCGCGCACGACACCACCGAGGCGGCCGTCGCCCACGGTCTGAAGCTGGTCGAGGAGGGCGCCGACCTGCTCGACATCGGCGGCGAATCGACCCGCCCGGGCGCTGCGCCGGTGTCGATCGAGGATGAGCTGCGCCGGGTGATTCCGGTGATCGAGCAGCTGGCCGCCCGCACCCAGGTGCCGATCAGCATCGACACCTTCAAGCCGGAGGTGATGCGCGCGGCGGTGGCCGCTGGCGCCGGCATGATCAACGACATCTTCGGCCTGCGTCAGGACGGGGCGCTGGACGCCGCCGCTGAAACCGGCGTGCCGGTGGTGCTGATGCACATGCAGGGCGAACCGGGCCACATGCAGGCAGATCCACACTACAGCGACGTGGTCGCCGAGGTGCACGGTTTCCTGGTGCAGCGCCTGTTCGCCGCCGAGATGGCAGGTATCGCGAAGAAGAACCTGCTGATCGACCTCGGTTTCGGCTTCGGCAAGAGCACCGCCCACAACATGACCCTGCTGGCGCGCTCGGAACGCTTCCTGGAACTGGGCGTGCCGATGTTGGCTGGCCTGTCGCGCAAACGCAGCCTGGGCGAACTGACCGGCCGCGACACGCCATCCGAGCGGGTCGCGGCGTCGGTGGCCGCACATCTGATCGCGGTGCAGCGCGGTGCGCGCATCGTGCGCGTGCATGACGTGGCGGCCACCGTTGATGCGCTGAAGATCTGGCAGGCCGTCGACGCCGTGCCGACGCCGCGTGCCGATGCCACGCCGTCGATCCGCTGGCCGGACGAAGACTGATGGGCATCGACCGGCGGCCGCTGGCGATCGCCGTGATGGGGCCGACTGCCAGTGGCAAGACCGCCACGGCGATCGCCCTGGCGCGGCAACTGGACGGCGAGATCGTCAGCGTCGATTCGGCGCTGGTCTACCGGTATCTGGATATTGGTTCGGCCAAGCCCGACGCCGCCGAGCGTGCGCAGGCGCCGCATCATCTGCTGGACCTGCGCGATCCGTGGCAGACCTATTCGGCGGCCGAGTTCGCGGCCGATGCCAGCCGGGTCGTGGCCGACATCGTGGCGCGTGGCAAAACGCCGATCCTGGCAGGTGGTACGGGGCTGTACTTCCGGGCCCTGCTGCAGGGCCTGTCGCCGATGCCGGAGGCTGACCCGGTAATGCGCGAGGCGCTCAGCGCCGAGGCGGCCGAGCGTGGTTGGGCGGCACTGCATGCGGAGCTGGCCGAGGTCGATCCGGCAGCGGCCGCGCGCATCCATGCCACCGACCCGCAACGCATCCAGCGGGCGCTGGAAGTCTACCGCCTGACCGGTACCCCCATCACCGAATGGCAGCGTCGGCCGGGCGTGGCGCCGTTGCCGGTACGCACCCTCAAACTGATCCTGGCCCCGCGTGACCGCGCCGTCCTGCACCAGCGCATCGAGGCCCGCTTCGACGCCATGCTGGCGCAGGGCTTTCTGGACGAGGTGCGGGCACTGCGTGCAATGCCGGAAATGGCCGCCGTGACGGCGCCGCTGGACCTGCCGGCGGTGCGTGCGGTCGGCTACCGCCAAGCCTGGGAATACCTCGACGGCGAGGGCGATGCCGCCCGTTTCCGTGACAAGGCGATCTTCGCCACCCGCCAGCTGGCCAAGCGCCAGCTGACCTGGCTGCGTGGCGAGCTTGATGCGCGCTGGTTCGACCCCCATATGGACAGGGAGCGCCTGGCCGGCGCGGTGTCGACCTTCGTCGCACGCTGAACCCCCGCCAGCCGTGTAACATCATCGGTCGGCGGGCGGCTCGGGGGCCGTGGCAACCGTCGGCAACCCAATAAGAACAATAATCAGGAGTGTGCAATGTCCAAGGGGCAATCGCTGCAGGATCCTTTCTTGAACGCACTGCGGCGCGAACGCGTGCCGGTTTCGGTGTACCTGGTCAACGGCATCAAGCTGCAGGGCACAATCGAGTCGTTCGACCAGTTCGTGGTCCTGCTGCGCAACACGGTCAGTCAGATGGTCTACAAGCACGCCATTTCCACGGTCGTTCCGGCACGCAACGTGAAGGTCGGTCCGGGCGGTGGTTACGTGCAGTCGGGTGAAGGTGGTCAGGCAGGTGATGAAGCAGACGAGTAATACCGGAGCGGTGAATGTTTGACCGCTCGAAAAAGGGCGAACACGCCCTGTTGATCCAGCCCCATTTCGGCAGGCTGGAAGACGATGTGCTGGAAGAATTCGGTGATCTGGCCCGCTCGGCTGGGGCCAGCATTGCCGCGACGATCACCGCGCGCCTGGACCGTCCGAATCCGTCGACCCTGATCGGCAGCGGCAAGCTGGACGAGATCAAGGCCGCGGCCGATGCCAGCGGTGCCGACCTGATCCTGGTCAACCATGCATTGAGCCCGGGCCAGGAGCGCAACCTGGAACGGTTCCTGGAGCGCCGGGTGATCGACCGTACCGGCCTGATCCTGGACATCTTTGCCCAGCGTGCGCACAGCCACGAGGGCAAGCTGCAGGTCGAGCTGGCGCAGCTGCGTCACCTGGCCACGCGGCTGGTGCGCGGCTGGACCCACCTGGAGCGCCAGCGCGGCGGTTCGATCGGCCTGCGCGGCCCGGGTGAAACCCAGTTGGAAACCGACCGGCGCCTGCTGCAGAAGCGGGTCGAGCAGCTGCAGAAGCGCCTGGAAAAGGTCGAGGTGCAGCGTACCCAGATGCGCCGTGCGCGTGTGCGCAGCGAGCTGCCGCGCGTGGCCCTGGTGGGCTACACCAACGCTGGCAAGTCGACCCTGTTCAACGCCATGACCGGCGCCGAGGCCTATGCCGCCGACCAGCTGTTCGCCACGCTGGACCCGACCGTGCGCCGCATCGCGGTGCCCGGTGGCAACGTGGTGCTGGCCGACACTGTCGGTTTCGTCCGTGACCTGCCGCATGACCTGGTTGCCGCCTTCCGCTCGACGCTGTCGGAGGCACGCGAGGCCGATTTCCTGCTGCACGTGGTCGACGCCGCCGATCCGCACCGCGAGGAGCGCATCGCCCAGGTGGACGAGGTACTGACCGCAGTCGGTGCCGGTGATCTGCCGCAGTTGCTGGTGTTCAACAAGATCGACCGCATTGAAGGCGCCGACGTCCGTCACGACGGCCAGGACGGTATCCCGGACGAGTCGCGCCGCGAGCGGGTGTGGATTTCCGCGCGTGACGGGCAGGGCCTGGACCTGCTGCAGGCGGTGCTGGGCAAGCGCCTGGGACTGCAGCACGTCACCGGCGAACTGCGCCTGCCGCCGGATGCGGGCCGCCTGCGCGCGCGCCTGCACCAGCTGGAAGTGATCCGCAGTGAGCAGGCCGACGAGGAAGGCTGGCTGCTGCAGGTCGACCTGCCGATCGCCGAAGCCGAAAAGCTGGCCGCCAGTGCCGACGGCGCACCGATCCGGGCGCTGCTGCCGGAGAAGCTGCCGGAGTGGTGAGGCAGCGCCGGGCCATGCTCGGCGACTGCTATCGCGGCGGCGCGCGACATCAGCCTGTCATCTGCGGTACAACGTGCAGGCTCTTCATCCCACCGTCATGCCGATGTCCATCCCCACCGACGCTGAACTCAACGCCCAGTCCGCCGCGCTCGGGCAGCGCCTGCAGCAGGCCTCGCTGCAGCTGGTGACCGCTGAAAGCTGCAGTGGTGGCTGGATCGCCAAGTGCATGACCGACATCGCCGGTTCCTCGGCGTTCTTCGACTGCGGCATGGTGGTCTACAGCTACGAGGCCAAGCAGCGCCTGCTGGGCGTACGTGCGCAGACCCTGGAGCAGTTCGGTGCGGTCAGCCGCGAAACCGTGCTGGAAATGGTCTCCGGCGCGCTGGTCAATTCTGGTGCCGGCATCGCGGTGGCGGTGACCGGTATCGCCGGCCCCGGCGGCGGCAGCCCGGACAAGCCGGTGGGCAGTGTCTGGATCGGCTGGAAGCGCCGTGGCGGCTACGCCCGCGCCGAGCTGTTCCAGTTCGATGGCGACCGCGAAGCCATCCGCCGGCAAACCGTGGCGGCGGCATTGCGCGGTATCGACGCCCAGCTGTGACATGCTGCTCCGGTAATCGTCCGGAGCACGCATGATGTGGGAAACGCTGGGCACGGTCCGTGACCTGGGCCGACTGCAGGAAATCGCCGTTGTCCTGATCCGCTATGGCTTCGGCGACGTGGTGCGGCGCATCGGCCTGGCCACCACGCTGGAGCGGGCAGGGCGCCTGCTGCACTGGAACGAGGACCGCCAGGAGCTGCTGCGGATGACCGCACCGGTGCGCGTGCGCAGCGCGATGCAGGATCTCGGCCCGACCTTCGTCAAGCTCGGCCAGGTGCTGGCGACGCGCGTCGACCTGCTGCCACCGGAATGGATCGCCGAGCTGTCCGAACTGCAGAACGCGGTACCTGCGCTGCCGTATGCGGACATCCGCGAGCAGCTCGAAGCCGATCTTGGTGCGTCTCCGCAGGACGTGTTCGCGTTCCTCGACGAAACCCCGATGGCGGCCGCCTCGCTGGCGCAGGCCCATCGTGCGCGCCTGCATGACGGTCGCGAGGTGGTGCTGAAGGTGCGGCGCCCCGGCATCCGCGATGTGGTCGAGGCCGACCTGCGGCTGCTGGCCCGCCTGGCCGAGATCGTCGAGGCCCGACTGCCGGATCTGCGTCGTTACCGCCCGGCCGAAGTCGTGCAGCAGTTCACCGTGTCGCTGCGCCGCGAGCTGGATTTCGCCGCCGAATGCCGCAATGCCGAGCGCATCGCGCGCAACTTCAATGGTCGTGATGACATCCTGATTCCCCGCGTGCACTGGCAGTGGACCTGCGAGAGCCTGAACGTGCAGGATTTCGTTGACGGCATTCCCGGCCGAGACCTGGCCGGTGTCGATGCGGCCGGGCTGGACCGCCGCGAGCTGGCACGGCGTGGCGCCGACATCGTGTTGAAGATGGTGCTGGAGGACGGCAGCTTCCACGCCGACCCGCACCCCGGCAACATCATCTACCTGCGTGACGGCCGCATCGGCGTGATCGATTTCGGCATGGTCGGCGCCTTGTCGGAAGTACGGCGTTTCCAGGTTGCGCAGCTGCTGCACGGGCTGGTCGAGCAGGATCCGCAGGGCGTGGCTGACGTGCTGCTGGACTGGGCCGGCGGTGTCGAGGTTGACGAGAACCGGCTGCAGCACGACATCAGCCAGTTCGTCGATCAGTACCGTGGTGTGCCGCTGAAGGATCTGCGCATCGGCCTGATGCTGGGCGACATCACCCAGCTGCTGCGCAGCTACAGCCTGACCCTGCCGGCCGATCTGGCACTGATGATCAAGGCCTTCCTGACTCTGGAAGGCATGGGCCGCCAGCTGGACCCCGATTTCGACATGGCCAGCGCCGCGCGCCCGTTCCTGGAGCGCGTGGTGCTGCAGCGCTATGCGCCCAGGGCGCTGCTCAAGCGCGGCCGGCGCAGCCTGCTGGGCCTGGTCGACTTCGCCGGTGAGCTGCCCCGCGACCTGCGCAAGCTGGTGCAGGCGGCGCGCCGTGGGCGGCTGCAGCTGAAGGTGGAAACCAGCGCGCTGCAGGGCTTCGGCGAGCAGGTGAACCGTGCGGCGAACCGGCTGGTGATGGGCATCGTCACTGCTGCGCTGATCATCGGCTCGTCGATCGTGATGCACAGCGTCGGCGGCGTCTCCAGCCGCTGGCTGCTGGCGCTGGGGGTCTGCGGCTTCATCGGCGCCGGCTTCTGCGGTGTGTGGATCCTGTTCTCGATCTGGAGAAGCGGCAAGCACAACTAGTGTGCTTGCCGCAGCGATTCCTGTAGAGCCGAGCCATGCTCGGCTGCTCTCGCCCAGGTCAGCCCGGCCATTCGCCACATTGCCGAGCACGGCTCGGTACTACAGATGTCGCCGTGTCGTCTCCGGCACTTGCAGTCCTGTGAGTTAGTAGTAATACTACTAATCATGGACCTGACCGACACCCAGCAGGCGATCCTGCAGTTGATCGCCGAGCGTATCGAGAGCGAAGGCGCACCGCCGTCGCAGACTGAAATCGCACGTGCGTTCGGCTTCAAGGGCGTGCGCGCGGCCCAGTACCACCTGGAGGCCCTGGAGCAGGCCGGTGCGATCCGTCGCATCCCCGGCCAGGCCCGCGGCATCCGGCTGGTGCAGGCGCCGCCGGTCGAGAAGCTGGCCGAGCCAGGCCTGCCCGACAGCGTGCTGCGCCTGCCGGTGCTCGGCCGGGTTGCGGCGGGCCTGCCGATCGGCGCCGATATCGGCTCGGACGATTTCGTGGTGCTGGACCGGGTGTTCTTCTCGCCGGCGCCGGACTACCTGCTGAAGGTGCAGGGCGATTCGATGATCGACGAGGGCATCTTCGACGGTGACCTGATCGGCGTGCACCGCACCCGCGACGCCCATTCCGGGCAGATCGTGGTGGCCCGCATCGATGACGAGATCACCGTCAAGCTGCTGAAGATCGCCAAGGATCGTATCCGCCTGCTGCCGCGCAACCCCGACTACAAGCCGATCGAGGTGCAACCGGACCAGGACTTCTCGATCGAAGGCCTCTATTGCGGCCTGTTGCGACCCAACCGTTGACCCGTTCCATAGCGCATTACCCCGCGGTCTTTTGTGGCGATTCTCTGGTTCCACTGAGGTTGGTACGGATGTCCGATAATTCTTTTCAGAGCGCCGGGCAGAATCTCAGCCTGTGCGATACGTCCGACTTAAAGTGAGCCCATGGCAAAGAAGACCCCCAAAGACAGCACCTCCAACGACACGACCTCTGCAAGGACCCAACCGATGGACGAGAACAAGAAGCGCGCCCTCGCTGCAGCTCTGGGCCAGATCGAAAAGCAGTTCGGCAAGGGCTCGGTGATGCGCATGGGCGACCGCGTGGTCGAGCCCGTCGAAGCCATCCCGACCGGTTCGCTGATGCTCGACATCGCACTGGGCATCGGCGGTCTGCCGAAGGGCCGTGTCGTCGAGATCTACGGGCCGGAATCCTCGGGCAAGACCACGCTGACCCTGCAGGCCATCGCCGAATGCCAGAAGATGGGCGGCACCGCGGCCTTCATCGACGCCGAGCACGCGCTGGACCCGATCTACGCCGCCAAGCTGGGCGTGAACGTGGACGACCTGCTGCTGTCGCAGCCGGATACCGGTGAGCAGGCGCTGGAAATCGCCGACATGCTGGTCCGCTCGGGTTCGGTCGATATCCTGGTGATCGACTCGGTCGCCGCACTGACCCCGAAGGCCGAAATCGAAGGCGAGATGGGCGATCAGCTGCCGGGCCTGCAGGCCCGCCTGATGAGCCAGGCGCTGCGCAAGCTGACCGGCAACATCAAGCGCTCCAACACCCTGGTGGTCTTCATCAACCAGCTGCGCATGAAGATCGGTGTGATGATGCCGGGCCAGAGCCCGGAAACCACCACCGGCGGCAACGCGCTGAAGTTCTATGCCTCGGTGCGCCTGGACATCCGCCGTATCGGCGCGATCAAGAAGGGTGACGAGATCATCGGCAACCAGACCAAGATCAAGGTCGTCAAGAACAAGCTGGCGCCTCCGTTCAAGCAGGTCATCACCGAGATCCTGTACGGCGAGGGCATCAGCCGCGAGGGCGAGCTGATCGACATGGGTGTGGATGCCAAGCTGGTCGAGAAGGCCGGTGCCTGGTACAGCTACGGCGAAGAACGCATCGGCCAAGGCAAGGACAACGCCCGCGGTTACCTGCGCGACAACCCGACAGTTGCTGCGAAGCTCGAAGCCGAGCTGCGCGAGAAGTTCCAGCCGACCGAAGCCAGCCGTGAGGAAGGCGACGACGAAGGCGACGACGAGTAAAGCTTGCTGTGGGGCAGGGCGGCGCCGTCAGTGACGTCGCCCTGTCCCGCAGGTTCGAATCGCCCAGGGAGGGGCTGGGCGCCACGGATGGCGCCACCCTTGGAGTACGCATGTCCGACGCCGACGACATTCCCAACGGTCGCAAACGCCGGCCGCGTGAGCAGACCCCCGTGCAACGGGCGCTGGGCCTGCTGGTACGCCGCGAGCACTCGCGCAAGGAACTCACCCGCAAGCTGACCGCACGCGGCATCGAAGACGATGCGGCGCAGGCGGCTGTCGCCAAGCTCACCGAGGCCGGCTGGCAGGACGACACCCGTTTTGCCGAGAATCTGGTGCGGATGCGTGCCAACACCGGCTATGGGCCGATCCATGTCCGCGCCGAGCTGGGGACCCACGGCCTGGATAGTGCCGCGATTGCCGCGGCGATGGACAGCTACGAAGGCGACTGGCAGGAAAACGCCCGTGACCTGGTCCGCCGACGCTTTGGCGAGGCCGGCCCGCAGGACCTGACGCAGCGGCGCAAGGCCGCCGATCTGCTGGCCCGACGCGGCTTCGACGGCGACAGCATCCGCCGCGCGACCCGCTACGACCCGGATGACTGAGACTGGCGGCGCCGGGCCTGATACCCTTTAGGTTTTCGGCGGTCCCTCGCGACCCTGGCCAATGCGGCCGGTGGTCCGGGCCCGCCGGCCCGCAGACTGCCAGCCCCCCAATGAACGCATCCGCCAAATTCACGACTTCCCAGATCCGCAGCGACTTCCTTGAATTCTTCAAGGGCAAAGGCCACACCATCGTGCCGTCGGCGCCGCTGGTGCCGGGCAATGATCCGACCCTGCTGTTCACCAACTCCGGCATGGTGCAGTTCAAGGACGTGTTCCTTGGTGCGGAGAAGCGCAGCTATGTGCGCGCGGCCGACGTCCAGCGCTGCCTGCGCGCCGGCGGCAAGCACAACGACCTCGACCAGGTCGGCTACACCGCACGCCACCACACCTTCTTCGAAATGCTGGGTAACTGGTCCTTCGGCGACTACTTCAAGAAGGACGCGATCGCCTGGGCCTGGGAACTGCTGACCCAGGTCTGGAAGCTGCCGGCCGAGCGCCTGCTGGTTACCGTCTACCAGACCGATGACGAAGCCTACGAACTGTGGCGCGACATGGTCGGCATTCCGGAAGCGCGCATCGTGCGCATCGGTGACAACAAGGGCGCGCCGTTCGCTTCGGACAACTTCTGGCAGATGGCTGACACCGGCCCCTGTGGCCCGTGCACCGAGATCTTCTACGACCACGGCGACCATATCGCCGGTGGCCCCCCGGGTTCTCCGGATGAAGACGGTGACCGCTTCATCGAGATCTGGAACCTGGTGTTCATGCAGTTCGACCGCCAGCCCGACGGTACCCTGGTGCCGCTGCCGGCGCCGTGCGTGGATACCGGCATGGGCCTGGAGCGCCTGGCGGCGATCCTGCAGCACGTGCACACCAATTACGAGATCGACCTGTTCCAGGCCCTGATCCGTAAGGCCTCCGAGCTGACCGGCACCGCCGACCTGGAAAACAAGTCGCTGCGTGTGATCGCCGATCACATCCGTGCCTGTTCGTTCCTGATCGTCGATGGCGTGCTGCCTTCCAACGAAGGCCGTGGCTATGTGCTGCGCCGTATCATCCGCCGCGCCCTGCGCCATGGCTGGATGCTGGGTGTGCGCCAGCCGTTCTTCAGCAAGCTGGTGCCGACCCTGGTCGAGCAGATGGGCGAGGCCTATCCGGAACTGCCGGCAGCGGTGGATACCGTCACCCGTGCGTTGCAGGCCGAGGAGGAGCGTTTCGCTGAAACCCTCGACGCCGGCATGAAGATCTTCGAAGACGTCGCGGGCAAGGCCAGCAATGGCGTGATCCCGGGCGTTGACGCCTTCCGCCTGTACGACACCTATGGCTTCCCGCTCGACCTGACCCAGGACATCGCCCGCGAGCGCGACCTGACCGTCGACATCGCCGGCTTCGATGCTGCGATGGAACAGCAGCGCGAAACCGCACGTGCGGCCGGCAAGTTCGGTGGCGGCGTGACCCTGCCGGCCGAGCTGGTGGCGACCCTGAGCCCGACCCGGTTCCTCGGCTACGACCGCCTGCAGGCCGACGGCCTGACCGTGCTGGCCGTGCTGAAGGACGGTCGTCCGGTGCAGTCGGCCGATGCCGGTGACGCAGTCATCGTGATCACCGACCAGACCCCGTTCTACGCCGAATCCGGTGGCCAGGTCGGCGACACCGGCGTGCTGACCGGCAACGGAGTGCGCCTGGCGGTGGACGATACCCAGAAGTTCGCCGGCCAGTTCCATGGCCACGTCGGCACCCTGTCCGACGGCGGCCTGAAGGTCGGCGACGTGCTGTCCGGCCAGGTCGATGGCGAGCGCCGCGGCGCCACCATCCTCAACCACTCGGCCACCCATCTGCTGCATGCCGCCCTGCGCGAAGTGCTGGGCACCCACGTGCAGCAGAAGGGCTCGCTGGTCGCTCCGGACCGCCTGCGTTTCGACTTCTCGCACTTCCAGCCGATCAGCGCGGAAGAGCTGGCTGTGATCGAGCGCAAGGTCAACCAGCAGGTGCGCGCGAACAACGCTGCCGAAGTGCACAACATGGGCATGCAGGAAGCGCTGGACTTCGGCGCCATGGCCCTGTTCGGCGAAAAGTACGGTGAGCACGTGCGCGTGCTGAAGATGGGTGACTACTCCACCGAGCTGTGCGGCGGTACCCACGTCAACCGCACCGGCGACATCGGCCTGTTCAAGATCACCTCCGAGGGCGGTGTCTCGGCTGGCGTGCGCCGTATCGAAGCGGTCACCGGCCAGGGCGCCCTGGACTACGTGGACGCCGAAGAGGCCCGCCTGGCCGAGGCGGCCGACCTGCTCGGTGGCAGCGCTGCCGACGTGGTCGAGAAGATCCGTGCCCTTGGCCAGCGCCAGAAGCTGCTGGAGCGCGAGCTGGAGGCCGTGAAGGCCAAGGTCGCCGCCGGTGCCACGGCCGACCTGTCCGGCCAGGCTGTCGAGGTTGCCGGCGTGAAGGTGCTGGCTGCCCGCCTGGAGGGCTTCGATGCCAAGGCCCTGCGTGACGCCATGGACCGCCTGAAGCAGCAGCTGGGCGATGCGGTGATCGTGCTGGCCGGTGCCCAGGACGGCAAGGCTGCCCTGGTTGCGGGTGTGAACGGCAGTGCAATGGGCAAGGTCAAGGCCGGGGAACTGTTGTCCCATATCGCCAGTCAGATCGGGGGCAAGGGCGGCGGACGCCCGGACCTCGCCCAGGGTGGTGGCGAGGACGGGCCCGCCCTTGCCACTGCGCTGGCTGCAGTCGTCGAATGGGTCAGCCCCCGCCTGTGATGAACCTGGCCGTCCCCCTCCTTGTAGGAGCGGGACGGCTGACGGTACCATTGCGAATCTTTTCCCTTTGTCGTGGTAGCGCTTCTTGACGGAGCGTCAAGCCGGTGGGGGATACCCTTCCACACGGTTCCATGGAGACTTACAAAAATGTTGATCCTGACTCGCCGCGTCGGCGAAACCCTGATGATCGGTGACTCGGTGAGCGTCACCGTGCTTGGCGTCAAGGGTAACCAGGTGCGTATCGGCATCACCGCGCCGAAGGACGTCGCTGTGCATCGCGAAGAGATCTATCAGCGCATCCAGCGTGGTGATGAAGCCGGTGGCACCGGTAGCGAAAATTCTGCCGAATAACGCTTTACCTTCGCACTCGATTAACGTTATGATTCACGCCCCGCTGAGGTGCAACGCACCAGACGCGGAGAAAACCCCGGAGTGATGCCCGAGTGGCCGAAGGGGCTCCCCTGCTAAGGGAGTATAGGGTCAAAAGCTCTATCGAGGGTTCGAATCCCTCTCACTCCGCCAGATACAAAGAAGCGCCTGCAGATCCTCGATCTGCAGGCGTTTTTCTTTGTTCAACGCGGTAATACACGGCTGCGCCGCACCGGCGTTGTGCAGGCCTAGTGGGTGGTGCCAGCCGCGTCCTGCCCGACTTCGGGCGAGGAATAGAGCCTGGGCTCCGGCACCGCATGACCCGGATGAGCGGGCGGCGCAATGCCGCTTGGCGTTTCGCGCCAGAGAATTGCCAGTGTGCAGTCATTGGCACGTTGCCTGCACATTCTTTCCGCTTTGCGTTGTGCGGCGTCCGCCGTCTTTTCCCCAAGTGCAAAGCCCATGGCGACGGTGCCGGTAGCGATCGCCGAATATCCCACCGCGGTGGTCGTGGCAGTCTGCGCACAGTTGCGGGACCGAACGGCGCAGTGCTGCAGTGCGCGCTGCATCGCAGCCGACAGCGTGCTGTGGTTCATGGCGTAGCCGTAGCGGCCATCGTCGTCGTAGACGATGGCGGAGGCCGCGTTGGCGCCGGATGACAGGCACAGCAACAGGCCAAGTGACAGGGGGCGCATCCAGTTCATTCCCATCTCCATTTTCTGCTGATGGTGGATCAGACCGGGTTTGAAGCGCAACGTTGCCGCCACTACGCCGAGCCCGCAGTTCATCGAACCGCGGGCGGCGCCATCGGTTGACCGTCAGAGCCTCACCGTCACCCCCACCTGGAAACCACGCCCCGGCAACGGCGCGATGTACTTCAACGGCGAGTTGTGCGGGCGTGCTTCTTCATTGAGCAGATTGCTGCCGTTGACGAACACCTCCATGCCGGCGATGTAGCTGTTGCGTACCGGCAGCTCACGGCTGACCTGCAGGTCGACCAGGTTGAAGGCATCCAGTGGCACTTCCTCGCTGACGTTGCGGCCGAGGTACTTCTGCGTGTCGTAGTAGGTGCTGGACAGCTGCGCCTTCCAACCCTCGCGTTGCCACTGCAGATTGGCGCCGTAGCGGTTGGTCGGCATGTTCGGCAGGTACTCGCCGTCGTTGTGGGCACGCAGCGAATCGGGGTGATCGGCCTTGTTCTTCACCAGGTCGGCGAAGGCGGAGATGTTCAACGTGCCATAGCGGCCAAGGTCCAGGGCCTGCGATGCGTCGATCTCGAAGCCCTTCACCGTGGTGTCGGTCTGCTTCCAGTATTTCAGCGGCAGGCGGTTGGCGGTCTGCACGCCCGAGTAACCCAGGTACAGATAGTTCTCGTACTTCATCCGATACGCGGTGGCCGACAGTTCGAACCCTCCGATATGGAACAGGCCGGTCAGCTCCAGGTTTTTCGCGCGCTCTGGCTCGAGGTTCTGGTTGCCTTCTTCCTGGGTCATCACCGAGTAGTGCGCGTTGCTCGCATACAACTCATTGATCTCCGGTGCGCGCTGCGAGGACGAGTAGCGCACCTTGGCGGCGAACAACGGACCGAGCTCGACGTACGAACCCAGGCCGTAGCTGTTGAGCCGGTAGGAACGATCCTGCAGTTTCGTGTTGGCGGCATTGCGCGCGGTCTTGAAGCGGCTTGGTTGCAGGTCATGGTCAATGCGCTCGTGGCGCACGCCAGCGTCGAAACTGGCCCAGCCGAAGTCCAGCGTCTCCTTCAGGAACACCGCGTTGCTGCGGGTGTCGACGTCAGGCAGGTAGCGCAGCGAGCCGCTGCCGGTGACATCGCGCGACTGGTGGCTGTAACCGAGCAGGCCGCTGAGCGGACCGACACGCTGATGGCTCAGCAGCAGTTCGGCCTGGGTGCTCTCGAAATCGTAGTCGTTGGCCTTGGAAGCACCCAGCCGTTCGCCGGAGGCGTTGTCCAGCTTGGAGACACGCAGTTCGGCGCGCTCGAACCACGGCAGCGGGTCGCGTAACAGGGCTTCCAGTGCGTAGCGTTCCTGCTTGATCACCACGCCCACCGGCAATGCGTTGGCGTAGTTGGAACCGAACGACAGGTTCTGCATCGAGAACCCGGGCACGCCGTATTCGCTGTCCTTGGCATCGATGCTGACACCCACGTAACCACGGTCGAAGAACAGGGTCGACCCGAACGCCACCTGCGAATTGCGCGCGTAACTGTTGCCCAACCGGTGATGGTAATCGGGCGTCACATCATTGTTGATCTGCTTCTGTACGTATGACGGCGTGCCGGCGACATAGGCCGGATTGACCGGATTGATATAGGTACGGCGCTGCCAGACCGAAGTCGGGTTGTTGGTGTAGAACGAGAAATCACCATCGGCCCAGTCCGGGTTCTCGGTCATGAACTGGTCGATGTAAGGTTGCGAGGCCTTGTTGTAGATCTGCTGGACGCGCGCCTCCTTCTGGCAGCTGTCGGCCAGCGCCGAGTTGACGCCGCCGGTCGGCGGAAACAGTCGGGTGTTGCAGACACTGGCCTTGCTGTTGCCGGGGATGTCGTAGTGCGAGATGCGCTGGCGAGAGACCTGCAGGTTGGTCGAGAGGTTCCGCTGGTTGTTGAAGTTCATGCGGAAGCCCTGCGCGTCGGCGGCATTGAAGCCCTTGCGCAGGACCAGTTCCATCGACTGGTCCTTGTCTTCCATGCTGCGCGAGATCAGGCCCGGATCGATCTCCACGCTGCCTCCGATCGCATTGCCGCCGTAGCGCACGGTGTCGGAGGACTTGTTGACGGTCACACTGCGTACGAACAGCGGATCGAACGGAATGTTGATGTCGCCGCTGATCGCGTTCATGCCGAGGATGGACTGGCCGTCCTGCAGGATCTGCACGCGGTTGCCGCTGAGGCTGCGGATGACCGGAGCGCCCGCGTTTGGCCCGAAGGCGCTGCTCTGCACGCCGGAGACGTGTTCGAGCAGCCCGCCGAGGGTGCGGTTCTGCGCCTGTGGGTTGTCGACAGTGACCCGGGTGTCGATGCGCGAGGGCTGGGAGGCCTGGACCTGGAGGGTGGGGAGGGT